>JBASJO010000387.1:0-2161 GCA_049655365.1 Rhodoferax sp.
TGAGCTTGAGGGTGGCGGGTGTCGTCATGCCCTGATTGTCAGGTCTGCGGCGAGCGGGCGGGCCACAGCACGCTGGCGATGGCGACCATCACGAAAGCCATGGCGAACCAGTCCTGCCAGTGGGGCACCTCGCCCACGATGAGGGTGGCGCTGAGCGTGCCCACCAGCGGAATGGCCATCACGCTCATGGCGCTGGTGGCGGGCGGCAGGTTGCGGGCCATGCCGAACCAGATCAGCTGGGCAAAGCCGTAGTTGATGAGCACGCCATACGCCAGGCTCAGCCACATCGGCAGCGAGAACGTGGTGGTATCGGGCAGAGGTTCGAGCGAGAGCGCCAGGCCCCACAGCACCCCGCTGCCCAGCAGCAGCATCCACACCGTGACCACCAGTGGCGAGAGCGTGAGGTGCGCCCGCCGGAACATGAGTGTGCCCACCGCCCATGACACAGCCGCACCCAGCATCCACGCAATGCCGGCGGGTTTGCCGCTCAGGCTCTGCATTTCGTGCCACAGCAACAGCGCAATGGCCACGCTCACGCTAATGACGGCCAGGCGCACCCGCTGCGTGATGCGTTCGCCGAAGAAGGCGGCACCGATCAGCACCGTGAAGATGGGCATGGTGAAGCCCAGGATGGCGGCGCGACCCGAGGCCAGTTCCTGCACGCCGAAGATGGACAGCGTGTGCCAGCCCAGCACGTTGGGCAGCCCCAGCAGGGCGATGGCCCACCACTCGCTGCGCCCGCGCGGCCACATGCGCTCACCTTTCCAGGCCACGTAGGCGAACAGCCAGGCGGCCCCCAGCAGCATCGTGCTGGCGCGGAAGTACAGCGGGCTGAGCTGCTGAAGCGAGAGCTTCATCATGGGCCAGTTGACGCCCCACATGAGCGTGAGCGCGAGCAGCGCCCAGAGCTGGCGGCGGGAAATCAAACCGCGACCGGTGCCTTGATGGCCGGGTGGCTCTCGTAACCCAGCACCTCGAAATCGTCGAACGCGTAATCGAAGATCGAGGCCGGTCGGCGCTTGAGGTTGAGCGTGGGGTACGCCATGGGCTGGCGGCTCAGTTGCAGTTCCACCTGTTCGTGGTGGTTGCGGTAGATGTGGCAGTCGCCACCGGTCCAGATGAACTCGCCCACGTCCAGGTCGCACTGCTGCGCCACCATGTGCGTGAGCAGGGCGTAGCTGGCGATGTTGAACGGCACGCCCAGGAAGATGTCGGCGCTGCGCTGGTACAGCTGGCAGCTGAGTTTGCCGCGCCCGCCCGGCGTCTGCGCCGGCGCGACGTAGAACTGGAAGAAGGCATGGCAGGGCATGAGCGCCATCTGGTCGAGCTCGGCCACGTTCCAGGCGCTCACGATGATGCGGCGGCTGTCCGGGTTGGTCCTGAGCGTGTCGATGACCTGCTGGATCTGGTCGATGTGGCCGCCGCCGGGCGTGGGCCAGCTGCGCCACTGCACGCCGTAGACCGGGCCCAGGTCACCGTCAGCACGGGCCCATTCGTCCCAGATGGTGCAGCCGTTGTCCTGCAGCCATTTCACGTTGGAGTCGCCGCGCAGGAACCAGAGCCGCTCGACGATGATGGCCCGAAGAAACACCTTTTTGGTCGTGACCAGCGGAAAACCCTCATCCAAGTCGAAGCGCATCTGGTGTCCGAACACGCTGGTGGTGCCGGTACCGGTGCGGTCTGTCTTCTGCACGCCCGTGGTGTACACGTGGCGCATAAAATCCTCGTACTGGGAGCGGACAGGGCGGGTGGTCATCGATGGGGCGTGCGGTGGCCGCCAGCGGTGGCGGTGGACGGTCGGCTGCCGTTGCGGCGGGCCGCGGCGGTGCGAAAAGCCGCTATTTTCGCTTGTTTTCGAGGATGCGCGCCCAGTGCGAAGACGGCTTGGTGACCGCCTCGTCATAGGGGTGCTGCTGCAGGCTGAACACTTCCTGGATGCGCCGGATGTAACCCTGCGTCTCGGGGTAAGGCGGCACACCGCGGTAGCGTTCCACCGTGCCTTCGCCGGCGTTGTAGGCCGCGGCCACCAGGTGCACCTGGCCCTTGAAGTAGGCCATGAGCCAGCGCAGGTAGGACAGGCCGCCGCGGATGTTCTGCTCCGGGTCGAGCGGCTTGCGCACGTTGAAGCGGGCGGCGGTCTCGGGAATCAGCTGCATCAACC
>JBASJO010000388.1:0-2628 GCA_049655365.1 Rhodoferax sp.
CTGGAAAGCTTCACCAGCGACATCCACGCGCGCCACCACTACATCAAGGCGCGCATTGCGGTCAACCGCAACGGCGAGATCCTCGGTTTCGACATGCATGACCTGACAGGCATCGGCCCCTACTCGATGTTTCCACGCACCAGTGCCATCGAAGGCAACCAGGTCGTCAACCTGGTAGGCGGCCCTTACAAACACAAGCACTACCGCGCCAAACTCGACGTGGTGTTCCAGAACAAAACGCCGACCTGCCAGTACCGCGGTGTGGGCCACCCCATCGCCTGCGCTGTGACCGAGGCACTGGTGGACCTTGCGGCGCAGAAGATCGGTATGGACCCATTGCTCATCCGTGAACTCAACGTGATCCCCGACGACGCCTACCCCACTGCGGGTGTATCTGGCATCAAGCTAGAGATTCTGTCGCACCAGGCCAGCCTGAAGAAGCTGCGCGAGCTCATGAACTACGACGCGCTACGCACCGAGCAGTCTGCACTGCGCGCGCAAGGCATCCACCGGGGTATTGGCTTTGCCACCGTGATCGAGCTCACCAACCCCAGTGCAGCGTTCTACGGCGTAGGGGGTGCACGCATCGCTTCGCAAGACGGCGCCACCGTGCGGCTGGACCCCGAAGGTCACATCACTGTGCTTATCGGCGTTGGTGAGCAGGGTCAGGGCACTGAGGGCATCTACCAGCAAATCGCTGCCGACGCAGTGGGCGTGGATATCACCAAGGTGCGCGTAGTCACCGGCGACACCGACGCCACTCCGTATGGCGGCGGCACCTGGGCTTCACGCGGCGCGGGGATCGGCGGCGAGGCGGTACTGCTGGCCGGCCAGGCGCTGCGCGAGAACATCGTTAAAGTGGCGGCCATCATCCTCAAGCGCGACGGCACCGCCCTGGCGGTGCGCCGCGACCGCATCGTGGATATCAGCACCGGTGAGGAGCTGCTACCACTGGCCGAGCTGGGTCGCATAGCCTATTTCCGTTCCGACACCCTGCCCGCCGAGTTCACGCCTGAACTCATGGTCACGCGGCACTATGCACAACGCGATTTTCCATTCATCTTCACCAACGGCGTGCAGGCATCCTACGTGGAGGTGGACACCGACACCGGATTTGTCAAGCTGCTCAAGCACTGGGCGGTGGAGGACTGCGGGCGCGTGCTCAACCCCATGCTAGTGGATGAGCAAATGCGCGGTGCTATTGTGCAAGGCATCGGCGGTGCGCTGCTGGAGGAGTGTCTCTACGACGACTCCGGCCTCATGATTAACGCTAGCATGGCCGACTACCTAGTGCCCATGTCGGCGGAGATGCCCGACATTGAAGTGGCCCATATTCAAACTCCCACCGCCACTTCGAAGCTGGGCGCAAAGGGTGCGGGCGAGGCAGGCACGGCTGGAGCTCCCGCCGCCGTGATGAACGCCATTAATGACGCTCTCGCGCCTTTTGACGCGCATGTTCATTCCCAACCCATCACACCGCAGAAGGTGTTGCGGGCACTGGGCAAGGTGGCCTGATTGTGATCCTGAGCACTCAAAGGAATGCTGAGTTATTTCACTAGATAACTGCAGTCTCTGCGACTTTCAGCGTTCCGACGCCGTCTAAACATGATCGAAACCATGAGTATTTTAAATATTCACCTCTTCATCAGCGGCCTGGAAACCTGATTCGGAATAGGGAGGTGCCTCTGCAGCCCACTGGCTCACAAATGGGGCAGAGCTTCATCATCTGCCAATGATTATGCTTAGCCCTCCTGTTCTCGAGCAATTTCATTATGTGAAACGCCCAACTCTTACCTTATTCGTCCTTCGAACACTAACAAGCGAGACACATATGGCCGTTAATAAGCTGGCGCACTTTTCAGTTCGTACCACCGACATGGAGGCTTCAAGGCGCTTCTACGTCGACGTCATGGGATTCAAGGAGGGATTTCGCCCGCCCTTCAATTTTCCGGGCATCTGGCTCTACATTGGCGGAGATGAATCCGACTACGGTGTCGTCCATATCATTGGTGTCGATACCAACGATTCGTCGGGCCTCGCGGAGTATTTGGGTGAACGGGCTGAAGATGCTCTGAAAGGTAGCGGCGTACTAGATCATGTGGCCTTCTTGGCTTCCGATTTGCCTGAGATGTACCGGCGACTCAAGGCGACGATGCGGCCATATCGCGAGCGGACGGTACCCATTTTAGGTCTTCACCAGATTTTCGTTGAAGATCCTTCAGGTATAACAATCGAACTAAATTTTCCTGCTGAAGAAGTTTCTATCGCTGGTGGATGTCAGCAAGAAGCCAGCACACAGTGAGATTTTGTTGCCTGACGGTCTCGTGCTTCAGATTTCGGAGTCCCGTCGGTGATGGCGTGTGCCCCCTCTATTTGGGTAGCACGCAATCTTCAACACGCAATCTAGGGACCTGTCCCATTTTGTAAGTGTCCGCAGTGACACAGCCGGGGGTGCCATGGCAACTCGTCAAAAATCCCAACAGGGGCTAGACTGCTGCCACCTGCAACACAACAAGACGGGAGACAAGCCATGCACACCCAGTTCAACGAGCAGCAAGTCACCGGCGCGCGTCGCAACAAGGTGGTCAGCGCCGCCGAGGCGGTGCGCCTGATCCATGACGGCGACAC
>JBASJO010000389.1:0-13441 GCA_049655365.1 Rhodoferax sp.
CCGTAGCCGTTGGCGGCGGCATGGTCAAGCAATTCGCGCATAGAGACAAGTGCCATGATGGTGTCCTTTGTAGATTGGTAACTGAACAGTAACTCAAACCAATTCTAGCCATTCAACCAGCCGAAAAACTGACACCCCTCCGGGCCGGCCACCCATGACAAGCGCCGACCGACTCTACCCCGCCCGGCAAATCTTGAGCATGTTGGTGCCGCCTGGCGAGCCCATGGGCTCGCCGCAGGTGATGGCGTAAACATCACCGGTCTGGACAATGTCACGGGCCTTGAGGTCGGCTTCGGCCTCGGCCAGCGCGGTGTCGCGGTCGGCGCTGGTGTCGATCAGCAGTGGCCTCACATTGCGGTACAGGGTCATCTTGCGCTGCGTGGCAATTTTGGAAGTCAGCGCGTAAATGGGCACCTGAATCAGGTGGCGACTCATCCACAGTGCAGTCGAGCCACTGTCGGTCATGGCCACAATGGCCTTGGCACCGAGGTGGTGTGCGGTAAACAGCGCGCCCATGGCGATGGTCTGGTCGATACGGGTAAACATCTTGCCGGTAAAGTCGGCTTCGAGCTCAAACGCCTCGCCGCCCTCGGCCGCATGACAGATTTTGGCCATCTCGATCACGGTTTCCAGCGGGTATTTGCCGGCGGCGGTCTCGGCCGACAACATCACGGCGTCAGTGCCGTCGAGCACCGCGTTGGCCACGTCACTGACCTCGGCGCGGGTAGGCACCGGGTTGGTGATCATGGACTCCATCATTTGCGTGGCGGTAATCACCACGCGGTCATGCTCGCGGGCCAGCTTGATCATGCGTTTTTGCAAGGCCGGCACCACAGCATTGCCCACTTCGACCGCCAGGTCGCCGCGAGCCACCATGATGCCATCGCTGGCCAGCAGGATTTCTTCCAGGTGCGGGATGGCTTCGGCGCGCTCGATCTTGGCGATCAGGCCAGGACGGTGACCGTCTTCGGCTGCCACGCTGCAGAGTTGGCGCGCCATTTCCATGTCGGTGGCATTTTTGGGAAAGCTCACCGCCACGTAATCGGCATGAAAACTCATGGCGGTGCGGATGTCTTCCATGTCCTTGGCCGTCAGCGCCGGGGCCGTCAAACCACCGCCTTGCTTGTTGATGCCCTTGTTGTTGGACAACTCGCCGCCCATCCTGACCGTGGTGTAAATGGCTTCGCCCTTGACGCGATCCACCACGATGACAATCAGGCCGTCATTGAGCAGCAGCACATCGCCCGCCTTGACTTCGCGCGGCAAGGCCTTGTAGTCCAGCCCCACGGCGTCGATGTCACCGAGCTCGGTGCGCGCCGCATCCAGCACGAAGGTCTGGCCGGGTTGCAAAAATACCTTGCCCTCGGCAAATTTGCCGACCCGGATCTTGGGGCCCTGCAAGTCGGCCATGATGGCGACCTCGCGGCCGGCGCGTTTGGCGGCTTCGCGCACCAGGCGCGCCCGCTCAATGTGGTCCTGCGCCGTGCCGTGACTGAAGTTCAGCCGAACCACGTTGACCCCGGCGCGAATCATTTGCTCAAGCAGGAAGGGATCACTGGACGCTGGGCCTAAAGTGGCCACAATTTTGGTCGCGCGACGGGGCATGAATCAATCTCCGGTGTAATTTAGTTTCGCGATTTTCACACAAAGGAGTTACAAGGCAGCAACAAGACCGCACGCCCTACCAACCCAGCCCCAAGTGCAGCGGCAAATAGACCGCCATGCCTGACACGATGGTGCCCAGCACCGCCTGCCCTTGCCCCTTGCGCCAGAAAAAATAAGCGGCGCCAACCATGGCGGCATAGATGCGGGCATCCTGCCAGGTGCTGATCAATTCGCCCTGCACCATGACCACTTCCGGCACCACCACCGCCGCCAGTGCGGCAATGGGCGCGTATTTCAGACCACGTTGCGCCCAATAGGGCAAGTGCCAGGGCTGGTTGCTGATAAAAAAGAAACAACGGGTGAGCGCGGTGACACATGCCAATCCCAAGATCACCCCTAGCGTCCAGAGATCGGTTTCGTTCATGCAGGCACCTTGGACGAACCCGGCGCTTTAGGCCAGCTGGCGTCAATGATCAGGCACAGCGCCACAGCACTGGCAATGGCCACCACGATGTTGAGCTTGAGCGGCAAAGCGTAGGCGGCCACCGCGGCCATGCCGGCCACGCCAGCTGAAACACGCCTCAAATGGCTCGATGCCAGCGAGCACCCGACCCCCAGCAGAGCCAGAATACCGGCGAAACCCAGACCCCAATGGGTCGGGATCACGTTGGCCAGCGCAATGCCCAACAAACTGGCACTTTGCCAACTGACCCAGTTAAGCAGGTTGCCGCCACTCAGGTAGGCCAACTGTTCCCGGCTTTCGACCTGGTTGACGGCTGGGTGATGGTAGTGCCGGGTAAACATGACGTAGCTGAGGTCGGCCGTCAGGTAGCCATGAAACAGGCGCCAGTTGAGCGGCAGGTGCATCAAATAAGGCCGCATGTGGGCACTGAACACCACAAAGCGCAGGTTAACGCAAAAACTGGTGGCCAGAATCACCCAGATAGGGGCTCCGGCGGCAATCAGGGGCATGGACGCCAGTTGCGAACTGCCCGCAAACACCAGCAAACTCATGGCCACGGCCTCAACGGTGCTCATGCCCGACTTGACCATGGCCACACCAGTCATCAGGCCCCAGGCCGCCAGGCCAGGTGACACCGAACACATTTCGCGCACGCCGCGCACAAACGCCGGGTGCTGCCACCAACTGCGGGCGCGAGCGACCAGCTGGCGCATCAACCCAGCACCTGGCCTGCCTGCAGGGGACAGCCACGCAAAAACTCGGCACAGGTCAGGCGCTTGCCGCCGGGACGCTGCAGTTCGGTGACGATCAGCGTCGAATCACCCGCGGCGACCACAATGCCGGACGGCTCACACGCCACGATCTGGCCTGGCACGGAGCTCATCTGGGGTGCGATCGGCCCCGGCTCTGCAGCCCAGATCTTGAGCGTCTCGCCCGCAAGCACCGTACTGGCGCCCGGAAAGGGGTCAAAAGCACGCACCCGCTGGCTGAGGGTTTGCGCCGACTGCGACCAGTCGATGCTGGCCTCGGCCTTGTCAATCTTGCTGGCGTAGCTGACGCCCTCAAGCGCTTGTGGCACGGGTTGGAGCTTACCTTGGGCAGCCAGCGTGAGCACCTGGACCATCAGCGCACCACCGAGTTCGGCCAGCCGGTCATGCAAACTGCCCGTGGTATCCGTCGGGGAGATCGGCAGGGTCTGCGTCAGCAGCATGTCGCCCGTGTCCAGGCCCGCATCCATCTGCATGATGGTGATACCCGTGAGCACGTCACCCGCCTCAATGGCGCGGTGAATCGGGGCGGCGCCGCGCCAACGCGGCAACAAGGACGCATGAATGTTGAAACAACCCAGGCGGGGCAAGTCCAGCACCCACTGCGGCAGGATCAGCCCATAGGCCGCCACCACCATGGCGTCAGCCTGCGCGGCCACCAATGCTGCGCGCGCCGCCTCGGCATCGTCCGGGTACTTGCCATCCAGGCGCAGGCTGCGCGGCTGCGCCACTGCCATGCCATGCGCCAGCGCAAATTGCTTGACGGGGGACGGGTGCAGTTTCATGCCACGTCCAGCGGGCCGGTCAGGCTGGCTCAAGACCAGGGCGATGTCATGGCCGGCGGCCTGCAGGTGGGCCAGCGCCACTGCAGCAAATTCGGGCGTGCCGGCAAACACCAGCTTCAAGCGCGGTCCTCGCGCTGGGCCTTGATCATCTTGGTTTTGATGCGGTTGCGTTTGAGGGGCGACAGGTACTCGACGAAGACCTTGCCCATGAGGTGATCCATTTCGTGCTGAATGCACACCGCCAGCAGGCCGTCAGCCTCGATCAGATGGCTTTGCCCCTCGCCGTCCAGGGCCTCCACCTTGACCGCATCGTGGCGTTTGACGCCGTCATAAATGCCGGGCACCGACAGGCAACCCTCTTCATTCAAATGCATCTCGGGGCTGGCCCACAGAATTTTGGGATTGATCAGCACCAGCGGCACATCGCGGCCCTCGGAGATATCCATCACAATCAGGCGCTCATGCACGTTGACCTGGGTGGCGGCCAGGCCGATGCCCTTGGCCTCGTACATGGTCTCGAACATGTCGGCAATCAGGGTCTTGATGCGCGCATCAACCGCAGTCACGGGTTTGGCCACGGTGTGCAGTTTGGGGTCGGGGTAGCAAAGAATTGGGAGTAAAGCCATGGTGTCACTTCAAAGATGTCGTTATTTTCGCAATTTTTGGCGCCTTGCGCCAATTAGCCCAAGGACAATCGTTGTCCCGGCAAGGGCTTGGGCGCACAATCTAACGCGATTGAATAGAATTGAAAACACCATGGCCAAAACACTTTTTGACACTGTTTCCAGAAAACTGACGTGGACCGCACTCGCCTGCAGTCTGTTGGCAGGCCCGGTGCAGTCACAGAATTTCCCCATCACCCAGCAGCAACGCGCGACCGCCAACCAGGTGGCCCAACAAGGTGTGCCCCTGAGTGCGCTCTCCCCCAATGCACCGCAAAGCTACACGGTCAAGCCCGGCGATACGCTGTGGGGCATCTCGGGCATGTTCCTGAAAAACCCCTGGCATTGGCCCGAGTTGTGGGGCATGAATCTGTCCGAGATCAAAAACCCGCACCTGATTTTCCCCGGACAAACGCTTTATCTCGACACCAGCAACGGCCGGGGGCGCCTGAGCCTGCGGGCTGGCGGCGCCAATGCATCGGCCGACCTGCCCACCGTGCGTGTCTCGCCGCGCACACGCATCGAAAACCTCAACGCCAGCGCTTTGCCCACGCTGAAAAGTCACCTGATCGAGCCCTTTCTGGCCGAACCCTTGATCGTCGACGAACTTGGCCTGAGCGCCGCCGCCCGCATCGTGGCAGCGCAAGACAACCGGGTGCTGCTCACCCGCGGTGACCGGGCCTATGCCCGCGGCACCCCCGGCTTCGAGCTGCAGGATGATCCGACCCAAAAACAGCAAATGTTCCGGGTGTTTCGCAACGCCACCCCCCTGAAAGACCCGGTCAGCGGGGAAGTGCTTGGCTATGAAGCCCAATACGTGGGCAAGGCCTTGCTGGCCCGCAGCGAAAGCAGCCAGAGCCAGGTTGACACCGACGGCAAGAACCGCACCGACGTCGTCCCTGCCACCATCGACATCGTCGACGCCAAGGAAGAAATGCGCGTTGGCGACCGCCTGTTGCCCGAACCACCGCCGCAACTCCAAAGCTACGTGCCGCGCGCGCCCAGCAGCCCCATCGAGGCGCGCATCGTTTCAATCTACGGCAGTGCCGTGGTGAATGCCGCGCAAAATCAGGTGGTCAGCCTGAACCGGGGTAGCCGTGACGGCATCGAGTCAGGCCATGTGCTGGCCATCATGACCGACGGTGCACGGCTGGTGGACAAGACCGATGCCAAGCCGACCCCGATCAAGCTGCCCGATGAACGCAACGGCTTGCTGATGGTATTTCGCACCTTTGAGAAAGTATCCTACGGCCTGGTGCTCGACATCACCCAGGGTGTCAAGGTGGGTGATCGGCTGATCAACCCGCGCTGACCGCCAACGCCTCCAGCCGCCATGGACCGCGATGAACTCAAGGCCTGGCTGCGGCTGAGCTTGAGTCCCGGTATCGGCAACATCACGGCGCGCAAGCTGCTGGCTTGCTTTGGTTTGCCACAGGCCATTTTTGAGCAACCCACCGCAGGCTTGCGGCAGGTGGCAACGCCCTTGCAAACCCAGGCCTTGTGCACCGAGCCACCGGCCTTGGCCGACCTGCTCGAAACCACCTGGGCCTGGGTCAACCAGAGCGAGGTCAATGGCTGCCGGCGCCAAGTCCTCAGCCTGGGCGACCCGGGCTACCCGCAGGCACTGCTCGACATCGACGACCCGCCTTTGTTGTTGTACCTGTTTGGTGTAGCCAGCTTCCAGGACAACAGGCCGGCGGCCACCCTCACCGCGCCCTGGCCCATCACGGCGCAACGCTGCCTGGCCGTGGTCGGCAGCCGCAACCCGACGCCGCAAGGCGCAGGCAACGCCCGGCTGTTTGCCAAAAGCCTGGTCCAGGCTGGTTTGACCGTGGTGAGTGGCCTGGCATTGGGCGTCGATGGCGCCGCCCACGAAGGCGCCCTGGAAGGTCTGACCGAAGGCGCCACCGACCTGCCCGCCACCATCGCGGTGATCGGCACCGGTCTGGACCGCGTCTACCCCAAGGCCCACCATGGCCTGGCACACCGGATTGCACAACACGGTTTGCTGCTCAGCGAATACCCGCTGGGAACACCGCCCATCAATGCCAATTTCCCCAAACGCAACCGCCTCATTGCCGGGCTGGCGCGTGGCACACTGGTGGTGGAGGCCGCGCTGAAGTCAGGTTCGCTCATCACGGCCCGGCTGACCTCCGAGCAGGGCAAGGATGTGTTTGCCATCCCCGGCTCGATTCATGCAGCGCAATCCCGTGGCTGCCATGCGCTCATCAAGCAGGGCGCCAAACTGGTCGAGTCGGCGCAGGACATCCTGGAAGAACTGCAAGGATTCAGCGCCAGGCCTGCAACGGCAGAATTTGCAGTCATGGGCCAAGAAAGACCGGATAACGAAAGCGCCCTTGGCGACCCAGGCGCGCTGCTTGATGCGCTTGGTTTTGATCCGGTCGGACTGGACGCTCTGCAAGGACGAACGCTGTTGGAAACTGCCGACCTGCAGGCCCAATTGATGGCACTGGAACTCGATGGCCTGGTGGCACGCCTGCCTGGCGGTTTGTATCAACGCCAGTCTGGCGCCTGACAGGCGTTCAGGCCAGCAAGCGCTCGGGGTTGGCTTCCAGCTTGGCCATCGCCGAGCGGGTGGCGCGCACGGTGAGCGAAGCTTCTTCCTGTGACACCAGCAAGCCTGCCTCCAGGTAGGCGGCCAGTCGCACCGACTGGATCAGGTAACTGCGTCCGACCACCGAGGCAAACAGGTGCAAATGGCCAATCGGACTGCGCCACACGTACTGCACCTGCACCCTCTGCTCGAGGTATTCCAGGGTAAACCAGGCCCCCAGGCTCAGGTTCTGGGCCCAGGCCGTCATGACCGGGCCGGGCTCGACACCGCCTTCGGTCACCACATCGAGGTCCGAGGCATCAATGCCCAGCAAGTCTTCGATGCTCTGGGCATCGAGCGGCAACTCCTCGGCGCTATCGTCGGTGAAGTAGTCTTCCAGGTTGGCCAGTCTTTCAGAGAGAGACTGGATTTGACCCATGTCAATGGCTTGGGTCTTGGACATGAAAGCGTCGGCCAGGGTGTCGCTGATCAGCTTGAGGTGCTCGTCCTGATTTTGCTCACTCAAACCCAGCAGGCTCATGCCCGTGCGCAAGGACTTCAACAACTCGGGCAGATCTGCAATCACCCGGGCCCGATCCGCCCGATTGGGTTTGGCACTGGCTGCCCAGATCAGGTCCACCGCGGTTTTCTTGAGCTGCAGCGTCTGCGCGTGTTGCCCGCCCTGACGCATGCTGGCCACGGCAATGACTTCGGCCCATACCTTGTATAAAAAATCGCGAATCTCGTCGCGCACCGGCATGTCCTTGATCTGGTTGCGCAGCTCAATGGTGCACTGGATCGCCAGGGTTTCCTTTTGCTCCACCTGCTGGGCCACGCCCACCACCTTCTGGGTTGACGCTTTCTGGGTCAGGTTGCGCTTGAGGAACTCCTTGAATTCTTCGTAAACCCGCTGGTAAACGCGCTCACCGGTCTCGGGGTATTGCTCGACCACCTGAACCACCCGCTTGATTTCGGTCTCCAGGGCTTCGGTGCTGACGCCGCTGGCATCGAAGCCCAGCGCGCAGGAACCCATGTGATCAATCAACAGGCGGGCCGGATGGTCCAGTCGGTTGAAAAAATCCGGATCGGCCAGAGCCACGCTCAACACCGGCATTTGCAGGCGCGCGAACCAGACCCGGATGCCGGGCGGAATACGGTCTTCCTGCAAAATCGACTGAAACATGAGGGCAATCAACTCAATGATGGCCTTTTCATTGTCGTTTTGCGTCAGGTTCTTGAGCTCAGCCGATTGTTGCTGCAGCTCACCGGCCAGGCGCTCCACCAGCACCATCCCCAGCATGGGCGAGCCAGCCTCCACGCCAACGCCAACGCCAACGCCAAAACCACCGCCGGCACCGGCCAGGGCGTCACCCAGCACCGGTCGATGCGCCAGCGCTGTCATCAGTCTTTGCGACGGGACATGCGCAAACGCGGCGGTGACATTCTGGACCGGTTGCACACCGGTCATCATGCGACCGACCCGGTCGAGCACGCCGACCTCTCGCGCATCCAGCCAGGGGGGTGCGGCAGACGCCCCTGCCGGCGCAGGCCAGCCCGGATCGTCTTGCGACCCTGCACCCGGACCAACCTGCGTGGGCCAGCCCACGGCCGAACCACCGGCAAACGAAGGCCAGCCGGGTGCGGCAGGCTGGGCTGGCCAGCCCGCGGCGCCTCCTTGGGCCGGCCAGCCTGGCGCAGCGCCCGGCGCATAGGGCTCAGGCGCGTACTCCGGCGCCACCGGGTACGGGGTGGCGGGCGCTGGCCTGGGTTTGGCACGCGGTTCGAAAGCGATCACCGGCAACACACCCTGCGACACCAGTTCGGCGTTGCATTTGGCATAAATTTGCCGCCAATGCGTGTTGATGTGGTGCTGGACCATCTCGTTGACCAAAGTCCAGGATTCCAACGACAAACCACAAGCCACCCATTGCTCGACGATGGCCTGAATCAGGACCTCCGGGTGAACCGTGTCCTTGGCAGGCAGTTCCTCAACGCCTTCCAGGTACTTGAGCCGCTTGCGCAAATCATTGACTTCGCTGGCCGCCACCTCCATCAGGGACAGGGCCATGCGGGACGCGAGCATCCGGTTTTCAACAGTTTCGGTGCTGACCAACTCCAGCTGATTCGACCGCGACAGGGTCGTGGAGCGCTCCACCACCGGACTCAAGCCCGCCTGCCAGGCCTTCAAAACGGAGGCCAACCATTTCTCTTTTTGCTGTTCGTACAGCGTCCAGGCATCGCGTCGTAACTGCTGTTGCTCACGCGTCGGCGCTACTTCATCCAACAGCGAGATCAGATGTTCGCGAATCGACGCTTGCAAGACCGTCAAGGCCTGCGCCACGTCATCCACCAGGCGTTGCCGAATGCGCGCCGCCTGGGCAGCGTTTTGTGGGGCAGACGAGGGGTTGACCATGGCGGGAAATTCTAAACGGTGGCGCCCGCGTTGGGGTCATTGGGGTCGATGTCCTTTTTGGTCACCCCGCCCTTGACCAGATCCTCACGCTGAATACCCAGCCACATGGCAATCGCCGCCGCCACAAACACCGAGGAATAAATACCAAACAAGATGCCAATGGTCAATGCCAACGCAAAATAATGCAGTGTCGCGCCGCCGAACAGCAGCATCGACAAGACCATCATTTGCGTCGAGCCGTGCGTGATGATGGTTCGGCTGATGGTGGAGGTGATGGCGTTGTTGATAATTTCCTCCGTGTTCATCTTGCGGTAACGGCGAAAGTTCTCGCGAATCCGGTCAAAAATAACCACCGACTCGTTCACCGAATAGCCCAGCACCGCCAGCACGGCCGCCAGCACCGGCAGCGAGAACTCCCACTGGAAGTAGGCAAAGAAGCCCAGGATAATGATCACGTCATGCATGTTGGCAATGATGGCGGCCACGGCAAACTTCCACTCGAAGCGCACCGCCAGATAAATCATGATGCCGATCACCACAAAGGCCAGCGCCTTCAGGCCGTCGGCCGCCAGCTCATCACCCACCTGTGGGCCGACAAATTCGGTGCGGCGCATGGTGGCTGAGGCATCGCGTTCTTTCAAGGCGGCCATCACCTGGGTGCTTTGCTGGGCTGTACTCACGCCTTTTTGAGCCGGCAGGCGAATCAGCACGTCGCGCGCGGTACCAAAGTTTTGCACCTGGACATCAGTGAACCCGAGCTTGGCCACGGTGTCGCGCACCACGCCCAGGTCGGCCGGTTGCGAGTAGGAGACTTCCAGCAAGGTGCCACCCGTGAACTCCACCGACAAATGCAGGCCGCGCGAAAACAGGAAGAAGACCGCCGCCAGAAACGTCAGGCCGGAAATCAGGTTGAACACCAGCGCATGACGCATGAACGGAATGTCACGCTTGATTCTAAAAAATTCCATGGTCTCTTTCGGTTTTATTCGTTGGTCTTGAGAGCCGTGCCGCCATCGGGGCGCCAGATGGTGCCAATCGACACCGTCTTCAGGCGATTTTTACGTCCGTACCAGAAATTGACCAAGCCACGCGAGAAAAACACGCCGGAGAACATGCTGGTCAGGATACCCAGCACGTGCACCACGGCAAAGCCGCGCACCGGGCCCGAGCCAAAGGCCAGCAGCGCCAGACCCGCGATCAGGGTGGTGATGTTGGAGTCAAAAATGGTTGCCCAGGCCCGCTCGTAGCCGGTATGAATGGCGGCTTGCGCCGACGCGCCCGCGCGCAATTCCTCGCGAATGCGCTCGTTGATCAGCACATTGGCATCAATGGCCATACCCAGTACCAGTGCCATGGCGGCCATACCGGGCAGCGTCAGGGTGGCCTGCAACATCGACAACACCGCCACCAGCAGCAGCAAATTGAAGGCCAGCGCAATGCTCGAGAAGACACCAAACAGCATGTAGTACAGGCACATGAAAATGGCAACGGCCACAAAACCCCAGGTCACGCTGTTGAAGCCCTTGGCAATATTCTCGGCACCCAGGCTCGGGCCGATGGTGGTTTCCTCGATGATTTCCATCGGTGCCGCCAGCGAGCCGGCGCGCAGCAGCAAGGCCGTGTCGTTGGCTTCCATGGTGGTCATGCGGCCCGAGATCTGTACCCGGCCACCGCCGATTTCAGAGCGGATCACCGGTGCCGTCACCACTTCGCCCTTGCCTTTTTCAAACAGCAAAATCGCCATGCGCTTGCCCACGTTGTCACGTGTCACGTCGCGGAAGATGCGCGTGCCCTTGGCGTCCAGGTTCAGGTTGACGGTGGGCTCCTGCGTCTGACTGTCAAAGCCGGGTTGCGCATCGGTCAGGTTCTCACCGGTCAAAATAACCTGCTTCTTGACAATGACCGCCTGGCCGTTACGCTCCAGGTAGCGCTCGGAGCCAAAGGGCACCATCGCGTTGCCCAGTTCCGCGGCGCGAGCCTCGGTGCTTTCGTCGACCATGCGCACTTCGAGTGTGGCGGTGCGGCCCAGAATGTCCTTGGCCTTGGCCGTGTCCTGCACACCCGGCAACTGCACCACGATGCGATCCAGCCCCTGTTGTTGAATCACCGGTTCGGCCACGCCGAGCTCATTGATGCGGTTGTGCAGGGTGGTGATGTTCTGCTTGAGCGCCTGGTCCTGGATGCGCCGGGCGGCATCAGGCTTGATGGTAGCCGTCAGCTTGAACTCAGGCCCCTCGGGAGCATCGACGGTTTGCAGGTCGGCAAACTGGTCCTGGAACACCAGCTTGGCCGCCTCCAGCGTGGCGGCATCCCGAAAGCGCACCTCGATGGCTTGGGCATTGCGGTTAATGCCGCTGTGGCGAATGTTTTTCTCGCGCAGGCTGGTGCGAACGTCACCCGACAGGGATTCAGCGCGCTTGGTCAGCGCGGCCTGCATGTCCACCTGCAGCATGAAGTGCACGCCACCGCGCAAGTCCAGTCCCAGGTACATCGGCGAAGCATGCAGACTCGTCAGCCAGGCTGGTGAACTCGACAGCAGATTCAGGGCCACCACGTAGCCGGGATTGGTGGCATCAGGCACCAGAGCCCTTTGGATCGCGTCCTTGGCTTTGAGTTGGGTGTCGGTGTCAAGCAGTCGCACCCTGACGGAAGTGCCCTCGAGGGTCACCAGGTCGGGCGTGATACCGGCAGCTTTGAGCGCCGACTCAACCTGGGACAGGGTCCCTGTGTCAATCTTGATCAACGGCTTGACGGAAGACACCTGCACGGCGGGCGACTCGCCAAAAAAGTTGGGCAAGGCGTACAAGCCCCCCACCACCAGCGCAATCACAATGATCACGTACTTCCAGACCGGGTAACGATTCATGACCGCCCTTATGACATCAAACTGCAAAAAGCTGGCCCAGGCCAGCGCTCGAGGCGGGTGAACTTACTTGATGCTGCCCTTGGGCAAGACCTGCACCACGGCGCTGCGCTGCAAATGAACTTCCACGCCATCAGCCACTTCAATATCGATGAAGCTGTCACCGAGCTTGGTCACTTTGCCCAAAATACCACCCGCCGTGGCGACTTCGTCACCCTTGGCCAAGGCCTCGATCATGGCTTTGTGCTCCTTGGCCTTTTTCATTTGTGGGCGAATCATGACGAAATACAGCACCACAAACATCAGCACCAAAGGCAACATGCCCATGAGCGAGGACTGCATGTCGCCACCGGCGGCGGCGGCAGGAGCGGTTTGGGCAATGGCAGAAGAAATAAACACAGCAAACTCCAAATAAATAAATCAACAAAAAAGAAGACCAGCTGAGCAGGCGCACGCACGCGCGGCTGTGAGGCAACTTGGCATTGTATGCGGGCGCTAATGGTGCTTATGAATGGCTTCAATGGGCACGAAAGCGTGCCAAAACAGGCTGTCATTCTTCCACTGCCAGCGTCGAATGCCGCGCTTTGACACGGCCAAAGCCCCGAACACCTTGCGGAATTTTCGCCAATGCCGGAGCAGTCTGGTGGCGCGCCAAATCATGGCGTGCTGGGCACCAGCGTCTGCATCCCGCTCATGAAGACCCGCCCCTGCGTCCAGGGGTCGCTCTAGTCAAGACCAACTTTTTGCAAAACCTCCTGAGCCGCCTTGGGCAGGAGGCCTTCATTCCCGGGGTGTCAGCACCTTGCGAAGGGTCTCTGCCAGCTCCTCAGCCACAAACTTGGCCACATACGCGTCGGCCCCGACTTTCTTCACATGCTCCTCGTTGGTGGAGCCAGTCAAGGAGGAATGAATCACCACCGGGATGCCGCTGTAGCGGGCATCCTGCTTGATGTTGCGCGTCAGGGTGAAGCCATCCATCACGGGCATTTCCAAATCGGTGAGCACCAGCGCCACCTTGTCCTGGATGGTGAGGCCTTGCGACTCAGCTTCTGCGGCCATGACTTTCAAACGATCCCAGGCTTCCTGACCTGATTTTGTCATGATGAACGGCACGCCCATGGCTTTGAGACCCTGCTCAATCATCATGCGCGCCACTGCGGAGTCGTCAGCGGCCAACACCACAGTGCCGGGAGGGATGTCCAATTTATGGGTGGACTCAATTTCGACCTGATGCTGCTCGGGGAACACGTCGCGTAAAACCTGCTCCAGATCCAGGACCTGTGCCAGGCGGGTGCTTTCTGTATCGCCGTCAAGGCGCGCTATGCTGGT
>JBASJO010000390.1:0-7553 GCA_049655365.1 Rhodoferax sp.
ACCTGAAGTCGCTGGTGGTGTTCTTCGTGATGGGCGTGGCAGCCTTTGCCACCATGCGTGGCATGACCGCCCTGCTGCGCGGCAATACGGTTGACCTGGTGTCTTTTGACATCGGCCCGGGCAACGCGGTGCCGGTCTGGCTCTCAGCCATGCTTGGCCTCAACGTCGGCAGTACCGGCCTGGTCTTGGCGCTGCTGGTGGGCGGTGGCCTGGTGCTCTGGGCGCTGTGGGATGCCGAGTTCAGGTCGTCGGGCAACAACCTGCTGGCCGGGCTGGGCATCGGGGCGGTGATTGCCGCCATGTGGTGGGTCATCGGCCACTTGGGCTTTGTGCCGGAGCATCCGGAAACGCTGGAGCCGGTCTACCTGGGCACCGCCGGTGGCGCCCTGCAGGCGCTCAGTTTCACCTCGCCGATGGCGCGTACGCTGGAGTGGGTCATCTTTTTCGACCCGTCCAAAGTGCTGACACTGGGCGTGGTGTCGGTGTTTGGCGTGGTGCTGGGGGCCCTGGCCTGGGCGCTGTACAAGCGCAGCTTTCATTGGGAAGGTTTTCGCGGCACCCAGGACACCGCCTTGCACCTGATTGGCGCGGCCTGCATGGGCATCGGCGGCGTCACCGCCGGCGGTTGCACCGTGGGTCAGGGCCTGTCGGGCCTGTCCACCCTGAGTGTGACCAGCATGATTGCGGTGACGGGCATCATGCTCGGCGCGATTGGCGGCTTGCGCCTGCAGATGTGGCTGCTGATGCGCGAGTGAGGCCCCACGCGCCTCATCATTCCATTCAAAAATCAACGATACCCGGAGGAAATCACATGCAGATTGACAAAGAGCTGGACGCCCGTGGCCTGAACTGCCCGCTGCCCCTGATGAAAACCAAAAAGACACTGACCGACATGCAGGTGGGCCAGGTGCTGCGCGTGGTGGCCACCGACTCGGGGTCGGTGCACGACATGCTGGCTTTCACCAAAAAAGCCGGCCACGAAATGCTGGAGCAGCAAAACGTCGGCAAGGACTACATCCACGTGATTCGCCGCGGCTAAGAGCCTGGGCGGCAGAGCGTTCTGCTGCGTGTCCCCCGCCTTGCGGGTCCGAGCACACGGGTCACAACGCGCTGTTGTCCACCTCGTAAGGCCAGTCCTTGATGCCACCGGTCAGCGACAGGGCGCAAATGCCGCGCTCGCGCAGTAAAAAAGCGGCTGCATTGCTGCGCCGGCCACTGCGGCAATAAACAATGTAAGTCGCCTCCGGGTCGATCTTGAAAACCCCGTGTTGGCGAATGGTGCTCAAGGGCACCCATTGCGCTCCGGGTATGCGGCTCTCTTCAAACTCCATGTCGTAGCGACAGTCGATCAACTTCACGTTGCCCTCACTGAGCAGCGCGTGGGCTTGTTCAGCGTTCACTTCCTCGACCATATTAGGCTTGAGCAGCTCGTCGAAGTCGCTCTTGCTCAGCACCAACAGGCGCCCGGGGGTGTGCATCCTGACGGTGGCACTGCGGCTGCCGCCCAGCAACAGCGCTTCGTCGCCGAACGCGTCAGAGTCGCTCAGCACGGCCACCATGGCGGTCTCGTCGGTCATGGGGTCGGTGACCCAGACCTCGGCTTCGCCCGACAAAATGATGAAATAGCTGTCGCCCGGCTCGTCCTGGGTGACGATGGTCTCGCCGGCCCCCACCGGGCGCTCCACCATGCGCGCAAAGGCCTGCTGCACGTTCTCGATCGGTACCTTGTGGAACACCTTCAAGTTGCGCGCCAGGGTGGCATTGCCGTCCAGCTCACTCCAGCCAAGCAACTCATCAAGCGCATCGCCATCGATCAACAGGTAGTCCGCGTCGGTCAATGCCTGCACACGGATATGACTGCCCGCTGCACTCAGCAGCGCAAAACCCGGCCCGTCGGCACGCACCGCGACACGCCAGGCAAAAGTGTTCTGGCTGCCATCGGCCTCGGTCCAGGTGCGCCGCGCCTCAAGCTCACCCGAAAGCAGCACCAGGTGGTTCTTGAGCCCGTGCGCGGTGTCCGACAAAACACTTCCCGCAGCAGCCTGGCGCCGCGGACTTTGCGCCAGCAGCGTCAGCAACTGTTCTCTGGGTAAACGTGAAAACAGCGTGGTGGCACCCAGGCGCTTGGCCAGGTCGGCAAGGTCCATGTCGATCTCCGGAAATAGTTTTATGACTTGCACAAGTCTGCCACGGCGAGGCCATGACAGCCCCGCCTGCTCTCAAAAATAGTATAGCCAGCAGCACAGCGCCGTTCGCAGCAGAACGGCTGGCGCAAGAACGACCGGGGTCAGTTCACCGTGCGCCAGCTGCCGTCAGCCTGGCGACAGGCCGTGCCCACCACTTTTTCACGTTTGCCACCAATCACCGCGTCCACGGTGTATTCGCGGCATGGGCCGCTGCTGGTGGTGTCATAGGTGCGGGTTGGCACCACGGTGTACTGGTTGCGGGTGTCGGGGTTGACCCAACGCGTGGGCACGCCGGTGCGCACGTTCTCAAGGGCCTGGGCGGTCTTGATGCGGTCGGTCTCGTCCATGGAACGGCCCACGTTGCCGCCAACGTTGGCGCCGATCACCGTGCCCAGAATGATGGCGGCGGTGCGGCCGCTGCCCTGGCCCACCTGGGCGCCGAGCAGCCCGCCCAGCAGGCCACCAATGACCATGCCGCTTTGCTCCTGCGTCGCAGGGGCGGTGCAGCCCAGCATGGCAAGGCCCAGTACCGAACTGATGAGAATGCGAATAGGTGAGTACATGCTGAAGTCCTTACAAAAGCAACTTCAGTCTAGGAATTCGACGCATCCGTGACTTGATAACTCTCAATTCTGAAGACGGTTTTCAGACCGCCTTCAGGTCAGGCTTGTAAGAAAACCTTGATTCAAGCGACTATGCTGGCGTCAGTGGGTGCTTTGTCGCACCACTGCGGTTCATCTTCACTCGGAATTTTCATGAAAAAAATAGCGGTTCTTGGCCTTGTGCTCGCACTGGTGCTGGCGTTTTTTGCCTTCGACCTGAACCAGCTGCTGACCCTTGACGGCCTCAAGACGGGTCTGGCGCAGATCAGGACCCTGCGCACCGAGTCGCCGGTGGGGGTGGCGCTGGTGTACTTTGGCGGCTATGTGCTGGTGACCGCGTTGTCCTTGCCTGGCGCGGTGATCATGACGCTGGCCGGCGGTGCGCTGTTTGGCCTGGCCGGCGGCACGCTGATTGTGTCGTTTGCCTCCAGCATTGGCGCCACGCTGGCGTTTCTGGCCTCGCGTTTCTTGTTGCGCGACCTGGTTCAGGCGCGTTTTGGCAATCGACTGAAGGCCATCAACGAAGGCATGGCCAAAGACGGGCCGATGTACCTGTTCACCTTGCGGCTGGTACCGCTGTTTCCATTCTTTCTGGTCAACCTGCTGATGGGGCTCACCCCCATTCGCACGCTCAGCTACCACTGGGTCAGCCAGCTGGGCATGCTGGCGGGCACCCTGGTGTATGTGAATGCCGGCACCCAGCTGGCCCAGATCACCAGCTTGTCGGGCATCTTGTCGCCGGGCTTGCTGCTGTCGTTTGTGCTGCTGGGCATTTTCCCGATGCTGGCCAAACGGTTTGCCAGTTTTGTGCAAAGCCGCCGGGTCTATGCGAAGTGGCAACGCCCCAACACCTTTGACCGCAATCTGGTGGTGATTGGTGGCGGTGCCGCCGGCCTGGTCACCAGCTACATTGCAGCGGCGGTGAAGGCCAAGGTAACGCTGATTGAGGCGCACAAGATGGGCGGCGACTGCCTGAACTACGGCTGTGTGCCAAGCAAGGCGCTGATCAAGTCGGCGCGCATCGCACACCAGATGCGCCATGCTGAAAACTATGGTTTGAGCGCGGTTGACCCGCAGTTCAGCTTCAGCAAGGTGATGGCGCGTGTGCATGACGTGATTGCCGCCGTGGCGCCGCATGACAGCGTGGCACGCTACACCGATCTGGGCGTGGAGGTGCTGGAAGGCTACGCCAAGATCGTCGACCCCTGGACGGTGGAGATCAAGCTCAACAATGGCGCCACCCAGCGCCTGACCACACGCAGCATCGTGGTTGCCGCAGGCGCCCGCCCCTTTGTTCCGCCCCTGCCTGGCCTGGCTGACGTGGGCTATGTCACCAGCGACACGCTGTGGGACGAATTTGCCAAACTCGACGCGCCGCCGGCCCGGCTGGTGGTGCTGGGCGGTGGCCCGATTGGCTGCGAACTGGCGCAAAGCTTTGCCCGCCTGGGCTCGAAGGTGACCCAGATCGAGATGGCGCCGCGCCTCATGCTGCGTGAAGACCCCGAGGTGTCTGAGCTGGCGCGCGAGGCCTTGACGCGCGACGGCATCGAAGTGCTGACCAGCCACAAAGCCTTGCGCTGCGAAATGGACGGCGAGCGCAAGTTCATCGTGGTCGAACACCAGGGCTTGGAAATACGCATTGAGTTCGATGCCTTGCTGTGCGCAGTCGGCCGTGTGGCGCGACTGCAGGGTTACGGCCTGGAAGAACTCGGCATTCCGACGCAGCGCACGGTGGCGGTGAACGACTACCTGGAAACCCTGTACCCCAACATTTTTGCGGCCGGTGATGTGGCCGGCCCCTACCAGTTCACCCACACCGCCAGCCACATGGCCTGGTACGCGGCGGTGAACGCGCTGTTCGGTGACTTCAAGAAGTTCAAGGTCGATTATTCGGTGGTGCCCTGGGCCACCTTCATCGAGCCCGAGGTGGCGCGTGTCGGCCTCAACGAACAGGAGGCCAGGGAGAAGAACATCGCTTATGAGGTCACGAAGTACGGCATTGACGACCTCGACCGCGCCATTGCCGACGGTGTGGCGCAGGGCTTTGTCAAGGTGCTCACCGTGCCGGGCAAGGACCGCATTCTGGGCGTCACCATCGTCGGCGAACACGCAGCCGATGTGCTGGCCGAGTTTGTGCTGGCCATGAAGCACGGCCTGGGCCTGAACAAGATTCTGGGCACCATCCACACTTACCCGACGCTGGCCGAGGCCAACAAGTACGCGGCAGGTGAGTGGAAGCGTGCCCACGCGCCGCAGAAAATGCTGGCGTGGCTACAGCGGTTTCATAGTTGGAAGCGGGGCTAAGCAGCCCTAAGAACACCCTACAACACACCGATCTCGATGACCCGTCCCCCCGGCGGCACGTCGGCCGGGTCGTGGGTGACCAGCAGCGTGGGAATGCGCTGGTGCGTGATCTGCGCGAACACATGGGCGCGAAACTGGCTGCGCAGCGCGGCATCGAGTTTGGAAAACGGCTCATCGAGCAGCAGCGCCTGTGGCTCGGCCAGCAAGGTGCGCATCAGGCTCACGCGCGCCCGCTGCCCGCCTGACAGGGTGGCCGGGTCGCGCTCATAAAAACCGTCCAGGCCCATGTCGGTGAGCGTTTGCTCGATGCGTTGGCGGCGCACCCGGCTGCCGACAACCCGGCCCGGCAGCGCAAAGGCCAGGTTGTGCCCGACGCTCAGGTGCGCAAACAGCAGGTCGTCCTGAAACAGCAGGCCCAACTGGCGTTGCTCGATGGGTAGACCATCCAGGCGGCGCTCATCCAGCCACAGCTCGCCGGTCGCGCTGAACGCGGGATCGAGGTCACCGATCATCCAGTTCAACAGGGTCGATTTGCCCGAGCCGGAGGCCCCGGACACGGTCACGATCTCGCCGGGCTTGACGGTCAGGTTGAAGTCGGCCAGCAGCGTGGTCGCGCCGCGCTTTAGGGTCAGGTGGGTGATGTTCAGCATGTCAGCGTAATCCCTTGCGGTGTCGGGCCAGCCAGGTGGGAATCAGGGCGGCCAGGGCGAAAGCGGCCATCGGCAGGGCAATTTGCAGAAGCGCCTGCACCGCCAGCACGCGCCGGTTGCCGCCGGCGCTCAAGGCCACGGCCTCGGTGGTCACGGTGACAAAACGGCCCCCGCCGGCAAAAAGGGTCGGCAGGTATTGCGCCACACTCACGGCAAAACCGACGGCCAAAGTGGCCAGGATCGGGCGCACCAGCAGCGGCCATTTCACGCGCAGACAGGCTTGCAGCCGGGTGCACCCGAGCGCGCGGGCGCTGACCAGCAGGCGCGCATCGAAAGCGCGGTAGGCGCCCACCAGCGTGAGCACCATGTAGGGCAGCACCCAGAGCAAATGGCTCCACACCAGACCGAGCGCGGTGCCATCCAGGCGCAGGTTCAACAGCGCCGCATACTGCGCCGCCACCAGCGGCATGGCGGGCACGATCAAGGGCAGGTAGAGCGCGGCATTCAGGCGTTGCGGGCCCCACTCCAGCCAGACCAATGCAGCCGGCAGGCACAACAAAGTGACCGCGACTGCCAGCCACAGCGTGGTCCAGAACGGCGCCCAATCGGCCGTGAGCCAGCTCTGCCATGACAGACTGTCGGGCCACAGCGCCGGGAAAAACCAGGTCTCGGCCAAGGACCAGAGCAGCAACACCGCCAGCACCGCGTAACCGGTCAAAAACAGCGGAACGTGCAGCGTGAACCCAGGCCGCGCCGTTGATGCCTGGCGCAATCCGTCGGGGTCAGGCCGGCGCCGCTGGCGCCAATGCCAGAGCCCGCGCGCCAGGGCGGCGGCCAGCAGCAACAGCGCCAGCAGCACCAGCGATGCGGCGGCGCCACGGGCTTGCAGCGCCGCCTCGGGATCAGTGAGCCAGCGCCAGACCAGCACGGCCAGTGTCGGCGGCGTGTTCGGCCCCAAAATGATGGCCATGTCGACCACCGACAGGCCATAGGCCAACACCGCTGCCAGCGGCCAGCCCAGGCGCGGCAACAACTGCGGCCACAAGATCAGGCGCCAGGCCTGCGCCCGGCTGTAACCCAGCGTGCGCGCCACCACCATTTGCCGGCTGACCTGCTGCTCCCCCAGCAGCGCCGCCAGCACCCAGAGCACAAACCAGCTTTCCTTGATGGCCAGCGCCAGCGCCAGGCTCAGCCCATAAGGGTCCTGCACCGTGATCCAGTCAGGGGGGCTGGCCCAGCCCACCAGTTGCGCCACCCCGCGCGCCAGCCAGCCCGACGGCGCCAGCAAAAAAAACAGGCCCACCGCAAACGCCGCATGGGGCAGCGCCAAGAGCAGGGGCAGGCGCCGCTGCAACGTGCGCCAAAGTCTGCCGGGGTAATGCCAGCTGGCCAGCAGCATCGCCATGCCCAAGGCCAGCGCGCTGCCCAAAACAGACGACAGCAAGGTGGCGCGCAGCGCTTGCGGCCATTGGGGGTCCCACCACAAGTCACGCCAGACGGCAGCGTCCAATGCCGGTGCCAGCGCCCAAAACAGCCCTGGCAGCAGCGGACCAAAAATCAGCGCCACCGGCAGCAAGGCCAGCCACTGCGCCCGGCTGAGGCTGCGCTTGGCAAGGAGTGACAGCATCATGTAGGCAGACTGAATAGGGCTTTGTAGGGGTTGACTGGAAATATACCAGTCGGACGGAGGCCTGAAATTCTTACAGCTTGAGCTGAGTACTTTGTGATTTTGCAAGTCTGCCCCACAAATCCACCCAACAAAAAGGCGCCCTCAGGCGCCCTTTTGAATTTGAAGCCTCTGGGACTTACTT
>JBASJO010000391.1:0-8066 GCA_049655365.1 Rhodoferax sp.
TCAGCCACGTCGCGCGCGCCCGAGCTGCGAATGAAGGCGCGGTCAAGAATGGTGACCGCACCCGGTGTTTCGTCCAGCCGCTGTGGCAGGCGTGACACCGACAAGATGATCGGCATCTCGTCCAGAAAATCTTTTTCTGACACTCCCGGGGTGGTCTGGGCCGCAAGCCCCTGGCTGAGCATGAGCCAGGCCAGGCCAACAAGGAGGGAAGCGCCCGAACGGGACATCAGTGGGAAATTTTTCATGGCAGCATTGTGCCTTGAAGGCGCACCGCCCAGGGCGCCCAGCGCGGTCCAACCGGGCTTCAGGCTGGCTGTGCCAGCACGCGCCCCGCCTCAATGGTGATGCTGCGCTGGCAGCGCTCTGCCATGGCGCGGTCATGGGTCACCAAGAGCAGCGTGGTACCCAGCTCGCGGTTCAGCTCAAACATCAGGCTCATGATTTTTTCACCGGTGGCAAAGTCCAGGCTGCCGGTGGGTTCGTCCGCCAGCAAGACCGCAGGCTGCACCACAAAGGCACGCGCCAGCGCCACGCGCTGCTGTTCGCCCCCCGAGAGCACCTTGGGGTAATGTCCAAGACGCTCGGCCAGGCCGACACGGTCCAGCATCTCGGTGGCCAGCTTGCGTGCCTGACGCCGGCCGGCCAGTTCGAGTGGCAGCATGACGTTTTCCAGCGCCGTCAAATTGCCCAGCAACTGAAAGCTCTGGAAGACAAAACCCAGTTTTTCGGCGCGCAGTGCGGCGCGGTCGTCCTCGCCCATGGCAAACAAGTCGTGCCCGGCGAGCCGCACGGTGCCCTTGCTGGGCGTGTCGAGCCCGGCAATGATCGACAACAGGGTACTCTTGCCCGAACCCGAAGCACCGACAATAGCCACGGTCTCACGGGAGCGCAGGGCAAAATCAATGTCCTGCAAAATTTCCAGCGTGCCCGTGGCATCGGTCACCGACTTGAAAACGTGCTCTACCGAGATAATCACATCTGACATGGATTTTTCTTTGCAACAAATGAATTTGAACCGACGCCACTGTATCGCGTTGGCGACTGTCCTTGCCAGCAGCGGGATTTACCGCAGCGTGGCAGCTGACACAACGCCGCCCATACGCCCTTCCCTGCTGGTGCTGGGCGACTCGCTGAGCGCGGAGTATGGCCTCAGGCGCGGCACCGGTTGGGTCGCCCTGCTCGAACAAAAACTGCAGGCTGAAAAGATCCGGGCCGACGTGGTCAACGCCAGCATCAGCGGCGACACCAGCTCGGGCGGGCGCACCCGCCTGCCCGCTTTGCTGGCGCACCACCGCCCCACGCTGGTGGTGATTGAACTGGGCGGCAATGATGCCTTGCGCGGCCTGCCGCTCGACATGACCCGGGACAACCTGTTGGTCATGACCCGGCTGACGCAGCAAAGTGGCGCCAAAGTGCTGTTGCTCGGCATGCAGGTGCCACCGAACTACGGACGTGATTACACCCAGCGCTTTGCCCGCATGTACACCGAGGTGGCCAAGACCACGCGGGCCGCCCTGGTGCCCTTCTTCCTCAAGGGCCTGGCCGATGCCCCTGACAGCCTGGCCTGGTTTCAAGCCGACCGCATCCACCCCAAGGAATCAGCCCAACCGCGCATGCTGGCCAATGTCTGGCCAGCCATCAAGAAAGAACTGTCATGAGCCTGACCCCCCTTGGCGCGGCCGAAGTCATGGCACGGCTGGCCGACTTTGATGCCATCATCGACGCCCGCAGCGAAGACGAATACCAGGCCGACCACCTGCCCGGCGCCATCAACTGGCCGACCCTGAACAACGCCGAACGCATCGAGATTGGCACACTTTACAAGCAGGTCAACCCGTTTGAAGCGCGTAAACGGGGGGCGGCAAAAGCTGCGCGCAACATCGCCGCGCACATTGAGCAACACGTCATCGACAAGCCGCGCGACTGGCAGCCGCTGGCTTATTGCTGGCGCGGCGGTCAGCGCAGCGGTTCGCTGTCGCTTGTCTTGAGCCAGATCGGTTTTCGGGTGACACTGGTGGAAGGCGGCTACAAGGCTTTCAGGGCGGCGCTGGTACAGGACATCGTGGCGCGCGTACCCAAGCTGATGTTCCGCGTGGTGTGCGGCCCGACCGGCAGTGGCAAAACCCGCTTGCTGCAGGCGCTGGCAAAGCAAGGTGCCCAGGTGCTGGACCTCGAGGCCCTGGCCAACCACCGCAGTTCGGTGCTCGGCGCGGTGCCCGGGTTGGCCCAGCCCAGCCAAAAGCGTTTTGAAACCCTGGTCTGGGACCAACTGCGCCAGTTCGATACGGCGCTACCGGTGTTTGTGGAAAGCGAGAGCAAAAAAGTGGGCAATTTGTCGGTGCCCACGGCGCTGATGGACGCCATGCGCAACAGCCCCTGCCTGAACCTGCAACTGTCTGATGAAGAACGTGTGGCGCTGTTGCTGGAAGACTATGACTACCTGACGCGCGACGTGGCCTATTTTTGTGAGCGACTGGAAAAACTCACCGAACTCAAGGGCCACGAGGTGGTGAAACGCTGGCAAAGCATGGCGCACAGCGGGAACTTTGCCACGGTGGTCATGGAGTTGCTGACCCAGCATTACGACCCGGCTTATGCGCAGTCGATGCAGCGCAATTTTGTGCAGTTTGCACGGGCCGCTCAGTTGACGCCCACAGACCGGTCCGCCGAAGCCATGCACACCGTGGCAAGCCAGATGCTGGCTTGATGGAACGGGCGAAGGTCGGGGAAATCAGCTGGCTGGTGTGTCCTGAGCGGTCTGATTGGGCTGATCTTCCTGCCCCTCAGGCCCCCCCTCGCCCGCCTTGCGCTGGGCTTTTTCCTTGAGTTTTTCTTCTTTTTTCTTCTTTTTCGCCAGTTCTTTCTGACGCTTTTCGTAGCCGTAATTAGGTGTTGCCAAGTTGTACTTTCAAGTTAATGCACTGGATTTTAGCCGCCTTGCTGAGCTGAGTTGCACTGCGCCAGCGCAAGCCTGCTTTCAGGCGATGTGCTGCAAGGCTTGCTGCAGGTCCGCTTGCAGGTCGACGACCGACTCCAGCCCCGTGGAAAAGCGCACCAGAATTCCCGGCTGCAGATAAACCGGCCAGCTCGAACGCATGGTCTCCAGCTGGTAAGGCATGACCAGGCTCATGGGGCCGCCCCAGCTGTAACCAATCTTGAACAACTGCAGGGCGTCGCAAAACGCATCAACCCGGGCCTGGTTGACGTCAGGTTTGAAGATCACGCTGAACAGACCGGCGGCCGTGCCCAAAGCGTCACCGCACAGCGCCCGCCAATGCACATGGCCGGGTGACTGCGGCAAGGCCGGGTGCAAGACCTGGACAAACGCATCGCGCTGTTGACACCAGCTCGCCAAGGTACGGGCAGTCTCGTCGTGGGACCGGTAGCGCAGTGCCAAACTGGGCAAGGCGCGCAACACGCTTTCAGCATCGTTTGCAGCCACACCCAAGCCAAGCCGCATGTGACACAGCTTGAGCTGCATGTGCAGACGCTCATGGGTGGTGATGACGCTGCCCATCAGCACGTCGCCACCGCCGCTGGGGTACTTGGTGAGGGCATGGATGGAAATGTCCACGGCCAGCGCCGGCAGTTGGCCCGGCTGCAGGTCGAACGGCTGGAAGGCCAAGCCGGCACCCCAGGTGTTGTCGAGGGCGCAAAGCACCTTGGCGGCGCGGCACAGGCGCACCTGCGCGCACAGATCAGGGAATTCCAGCGTGACCGAGCCGGCCGCCTCCAGCCAGACCAATTTGGTGGCTGGCGACAGTTTGGCCGCCAGGTCAGCGGGGTCCATGGGGTCGAAGTAGCGGTGTGTGATGCCCCAATGCGCCAACTCGCCTTCGGCCAGCGCTTTGGACGGGCCATAGGCGTTGTCAGGAATCAGCACCTCGTCGCCACTCCTGAGCAAAGCCAGGCACACCGTGGCAATGGCCGCCAGGCCACTGGGCACCAACAGGCACTGGGCACCACCCTCCAGGGTGCACAAGCGTTCTTCCAGGGTGTAGGTGGTGGGCGTGCCGTGCAGACCGTAGGTGTAGGCCGACTTGTCTTTCCATTCAAACTGGCGCATGGCAGCCACGTTGGGGAAAAAAACCGTCGAGGCCTTGAACACCCCGGGCTGCGGCGCACCAAACCCAGCCGGCGGCTGGTAGGGGTGATGGATCAGGGTGGTGGTGAGTTCAGCCATGGCAAAAGCAGATGGGTGTCAAACACTCCACTTTTTGATCAGTTGCTCGGGGCGCAGACTGTCATAACCCTCAAAAGGTTGGTGAATCCAGGGGTTGGTTGGCAGGAATTCAACCGAATAATCGGGCGTGAACCTGGACAAGGACTTGGTCCAGATCACGGCACTGCGCAACTCGGTGATCGGTTTGTAATTGTTCTTGAGCTGATCGATCACGGCATGCAGCGTCAGGCCGGAGTCGGCCAAGTCGTCCACCAGCAGCACCTTGCCGGCAATTTCGCCCTTGGGCGTGGTGATGTAGTGGGCAATGTCAAGGTTGCCCTGTTCTGTACCTGCGCCAGCCCGATAGGAACTGGTCGACATGATGGCCAGCGGTTTGTCGAAGACGCGCGACAAAATGTCACCCGGGCGCATGCCACCGCGTGCCAGACACAGGATGGTGTCAAATTCCCAGCCCGACTGAAAAATCTTGATCGCCAGTTTTTCAATCAGGCCGTGGTACTCGTCGTAGCTCACATACAGGTGCTTGCCATCTTCTGTCAACATAAAGGCCTTTGAATAAGTAGTGCTAACGCGAATCGGATGTGAATGAAAAAGTGGCGGCTTCAGCGTCAGTCGGCCAGAAACGGATGGCGCATCATGATGGTGTGATCGCGGTCCGGGCTGGTCGACACAATGTGCACCGGCACGCCCGTGACCTGCTCGATACGCTGCAGGTAAAGCCGTGCCGCCATGGGCAATTTGTCGTACTGGGTGACCCCCACGGTGCTGTCGCTCCAACCTTCCATGGTTTCGTAGATGGGCACACAACGTGCAATATCGTCAGCCCCCATCGGCAAAATGTCGGTCACCGCGCCGTCGAGCTCGTAGCCGGTGCACAGCTTGAGTTCCTTCAAGCCATCGAGCACGTCGAGCTTGGTGATGCACAAGCCGCTCAGTCCATTGACTTGCGCCGAGCGCTTGAGCAAGGCCGCGTCAAACCAGCCGCAGCGCCGGCTGCGCCCGGTAGTGACGCCCTTTTCTGCACCCACGGTGCTCATGTGCCAGCCCGGCGTGCCTTCGACTTCCCATTCAAGTTCGGTCGGGAACGGACCACCGCCCACACGCGTGCAGTAGGCTTTTGTGATACCCAGAATGTAGTGCAGCAAACCGGGGCCGACGCCGGCACCCGCGGCGGCATTGCCGGCCACGCAGTTGCTGGAAGTGACAAATGGGTAAGTGCCGTGATCGACGTCAAGCAAGGTGCCCTGCGCGCCCTCGAACAGCAGATTCTCGCCCTTCAGGTGGGCGTCGTTGAGTTCGCGCGAGACGTCAGCCATCATCGGCTTGAGCAGTTCGGCGTGGCGCATGGCTTCTGCATAGACCGCGTCAAACTGCACTTCGCCGTCTTTCATGTAGGGCGCCAGCGTCGGGCCGAAGTCAAAGGCTTTGGAATCCAGAAACGTGGTCAGCACATGGTTGTGCAATTCCAGCAACACGCGCAATTTGTTGGCAAAGCGCTCGGGGAACTTGAGGTCCTGCACGCGCAATGCGCGGCGGGCGATTTTGTCCTCGTAGGCCGGGCCGATGCCGCGCCCAGTGGTGCCTATCTTTTCGCTGCCGCCCTGCTCGCGCGCCGATTCACGCGCCACGTCCAGGGCTGCATGGAACGGCAAAATCAGCGGACAAGCCTCACTGATGCGCAGGCGCGAGCGCACGTCCACGCCCACCTTTTCCAGCCCGGCAATTTCTTCAAACAGTTTGGCCGCCGACAGCACCACACCGTTGCCGATGTAGCACTTGACGCCCGGGCGCATGATGCCGCTGGGAATCAGATGCAGCGCGGTCTTGACGCCGTTGATGACCAGCGTGTGGCCGGCATTGTGGCCGCCCTGAAAACGCACGACGCCCTGGGCGCTCTCGGTCAACCAATCGACCAGCTTGCCCTTGCCCTCATCGCCCCACTGGGTGCCCACGACGACAACGTTACGTCCTTTGATAGCAGTCATTTTTTGCTTCTCTCTAATTTCAATGCATGGCTTGAACAACCCACTGCCCGCCAACTTCAATCAGCTCGCGGTCGCAATGGAACTCATCAACTTCACTCTCGTGGCCCGGCAACACGCAGACCACCACCTCGCCGCGTGCACGCAGGGCGGCAATGGCGGCATTGAGCCCGGCATCTTCGCGCCAAGGCGCACGAATGGCGGCCTGCAAGGCGCGCGGCGTCACCACCGCCACCAGGGCCTTCAGATCGAGGCTGAAACCCGCTGCGGGCCGGTTGCGGCCAAAAACTGCCCCCACCTCGTCATAACGACCGCCACGCACCAGGGCGTCGCTGGCGCCGGGGGCGTAGATGGCAAAACGAACGCCGGTGTAATAGGCGTAACCCCGCAAGTCCGCGAGATCGAAACTGAGCTGGGCCGCCGGCAGGTGTTGCGCCAAATAACGCAGGCTTTGCAGCGCCTCACGCACGGCTGGCAGTGCGGGCAGGGCTTTTTCGGCCTCCGCCAGCACGCCCGCATCGCCATAGAGCTGCACCAGCGCCAGTAAGCCCTGATGCACAGCCTGGGGCAAATCACGGGTCAGCGCAGCCAGTTCGGCACTGTCTTTGGCGGCCAGCGCTGCGTGCACGTCAGACAGCCGGGCTGGGCTCAGGGAAACATCGGCGAGCAAGGCCTTGACAAGCCGCGCATCGGCCAGGTCAATGCTGGGCGCCTGCACCCTGGCTGCCTGCAGGCAGTCAAAGGCCAGCGTCAGGATTTCGATGTCCGCCTCAAGCCCGGCGTGGCCATAAATTTCTGCGCCCAATTGCAGGGGCTCGCGCGTGGCATGAGGGGCACTGGCGCGCGTGTGCAGCACCGGTCCGCAGTAGCACAGGCGGGTGACGCCGGCACGGTTGAGCAAGTGCGCATCGATGCGGGCGACCTGGGGCGTGCTGTCTGCGCGCAAGCCCATCATGCGGCCCGAGAGTTGGTCGACGAGTTTGAAAGTCTGCAGGTCAAGCGCCGACCCGGCACCCGTCAACAGCGATTCGAGGTGTTCCAGCAGCGGCGGCATGACCAGCTCAAAGCCATAGCTGCGCGCGGTATCGAGCAAGTCGCGGCGTAGTTCTTCGATGTGGCGCGCCTCGGAAGGCAGGACATCGGCAATGTGATCCGGCAGAACCCAAGCGGACATGTGATTTTGAGAGGCTGTTAAATACGCGATTTTACCGGGCAAAAGCTCGGTATTTCATCACGCCAGCCACCAAATGAGCGTCACTCCCAGCAACAGGCTGCACAAACCAAAGAAACGCAACTGGCCGTCGCCCAGCTTGAGAATCTGGACCATGGTCTGGCGCCAGGTGGCCGGTGACATGAAGGGCATGAAGCCCTCAATCACCAGTACCAGCGCCACGGCCAGCCAAAAGGTGGTGCCGTCCAAACCAGCCCCAGGTGTTATTTCTTGGGGCTTGCCGACACGCCACCGCGCATGGACTTGAAAAATTCGGAACTTGAAGGATCAAGCACCATCACGTCGTTCTTGTTGGCAAAGGAGGCCTTGTAGGCGTCCATGCTGCGGTAGAACTGGGCGAACTGGGGGTCGCGGCCAAAGGCTTCGGCGTACAAGCGTGCCGCCTCGGCATCGCCCTCACCCTTGAATTTTTGCGCATCGCGGTAGGCGTTGGAGACGGTGACCTCGCGCTGGCGATCAGCGTCGGCGCGAATTTTTTCACCTTCGGCAAAACCGGTGGAACGCAGTTCGTTGGCAACGCGCTTGCGCTCAGCCTCCATGCGGCGGTAAACCGATTCGGTGATGGCGTCCACATAGTCGACCCGGGTGATACGCACGTCAATCACGTCCACACCCCAGGGCTTGGCACCGCGCACCTGGCTCAGCACCTCGGCCTTGACGTCCTGCATGA
>JBASJO010000392.1:0-5902 GCA_049655365.1 Rhodoferax sp.
CGGGGGACACGCAGCAGAACGCTCTGCCGCCCAGGCTCCTAGGGTTGTCCCTAGGCTATAATTCCGGTCAATTTCGCACCCGCGTACGCTCACAGCAGCCGTCCAAGCCCCATCCCAGTCAGCAGCAGTTTCAGGAGTCATTCCTGCGTGCTTGGGCGTACCCGCAACCATTTCGGAGAACCCAGTGCTTTTGTCTCTCAAGGGAAATACCCCATCGGCCATCCTGGCGCTCGCAGACGGAACGGTCTACCTTGGTCATTCCATCGGGGCCACGGGTTCCACGGTGGGTGAGGTGGTTTTCAACACCTCCATGACCGGTTACCAGGAAATCCTGACCGACCCCAGTTATTGCCAGCAAATCGTCACGCTGACCTATCCACACATTGGCAACTACGGTGTCAACGCGCAGGACGTCGAGTCCGACCGCGTGCAGGCCGCCGGCCTGATCATCAAGGACCTGCCCCTGCTGGCTTCCAACTTCCGCTCCAGCCAGCCGCTCGATGCCTACCTGCGCGAGCAAGGCACGGTGGCGATTGCCAACCTCGACACCCGCCAGCTGACGCGCCATCTGCGTACCCAGGGCGCGCAAAATGGCTGCATCCTGGCACTGGCCGCCGGTGAGGCAGTGACGCAGGCACTCATCGACCAAGCTGTGGCGTTGGCCCAGGCCGCACCCAGCATGGCCGGCCTTGATCTGGCCAAGGTGGTCAGCACCCCGACCACTTATGGCTGGACCCAGACCGAATGGGAACTGTTCAGTGCGCATCACCAGGACCAGCCCGGATTCGGCGAGCAAACCGCGCCCCGTTTCCATGTGGTGGCGTATGACTTTGGTGTCAAGAAAAACATTTTGCGCATGTTGGCCCAGCGCGGCTGCCGGGTCACCGTGGTGCCGGCACAAACCCCGGCGGCCGAGGTGCTGGCACAGCAGCCCGACGGCATTTTCCTGAGCAACGGCCCGGGCGACCCGCAGCCTTGCGATTACGCCATTGCCGCTGCCGCCGAGCTGATCGACAGCGCTATTCCGACCTTTGGCATTTGCCTTGGGCACCAGATCATGGCCTTGGCCTCGGGCGCCAAAACCTTCAAGATGAAGTTTGGCCACCACGGTGCCAACCATCCGGTGAAAGACCTGGACAGTGGTCGCGTCAGCATCACCAGCCAGAACCACGGTTTTGCCGTGGACGAAAAAACCCTGCCCGCCAATCTGCGTGCCACCCACATCAGCCTGTTTGACGGCACGCTGCAGGGTCTTGAGCGCACCGACAAGCCGGCCTTCTGTTTCCAGGGTCACCCGGAGGCATCCCCCGGTCCGCATGACATTGGCTACCTGTTCGACCGTTTTGTCGCTTCCATGGCGTCGCGCGCATGAGCTTTTACGGTGTCACGGACCTGTGGACGTATGTGATTGGTGCTTTTGGCATCATTTTGCTGCCCGGGCCCAATTCGCTGTATGTGCTGTCGGTGGCGACCGCGCGCGGTGTGCGCGCCGGTTTTCAGGGGGCTTATGGCGTGTTTGTGGGCGACACCATTTTGCTGCTGTGCACCGCCCTGGGGGCCGCCGGTGTGCTGCGCACTTACCCGGCCATGTTCATGGTGGTCAAGTACGTGGGGGCGGCTTACCTGGCTTGGGTGGGTTTCAATTTATTGCGCGGCGCATTGGCCGGTTTGCGAAACCAGCCTGAGCCGCTGGCGCTTGAAGCCAGCGCTGCTGAAGGTGCAGGCGAGACAGCAGACTCAAGCACCACAGCCGGTGCGGCGCATTTGCAGCGGCCATTCCGTCGTGCGCTGGTGATTAGTCTGCTGAACCCGAAAGCGATTTTGTTTTTGCTGTCGTTTTTTGTGCAGTTTATCGACACCAGCTATGCCCACCCGGAAGTACCTTTTTTGATCCTGAGTGCCATCCTGATGACTTTCAGCGCCCTGTATTTGTCGGTGCTGATTTTTACCGGGGCCAAGTTGGCGCAAGGTTTTGCCCAGCGTAAAAAGCTGTCGGCCGGGCTGTCGAGTCTGGTGGGCGGCCTGTTTTTGTGGTTCGGAGCCAAATTGGCTACCGCCAGCCTGAATTGATAATTTAAGAGAGCAGTCCTTCAACATGCCAAAACGTACCGACATCAAAAGCATTCTCATCATTGGCGCAGGCCCCATCATCATTGGTCAGGCCTGCGAATTTGACTACTCTGGTGTGCAAGCCTGCAAGGCCTTGCGCGAAGAGGGTTACAAGGTCATCCTGATCAACAGCAACCCGGCCACCATCATGACCGACCCGGCCACGGCCGACGTGACCTACATCGAGCCCATCACCTGGAAGACGGTCGAGAAGATCATCGCCAAGGAGCGTCCCGACGCCATTCTGCCGACCATGGGCGGCCAGACCGCGCTCAACTGCGCGCTGGACCTCTGGCATAACGGTGTGCTGGCCAAATACACCGGTGCCGCCACGGGCAAACCGGTCGAACTGATCGGCGCCAAACCCGAAGCCATCGACAAGGCCGAAGACCGCCTCAAGTTCAAGGATGCCATGACCAAGATCGGTCTGGGCTCGGCACGCTCGGGCATCGCCCACAGCATGGACGAAGCCTGGGCCGTGCAGAAAACGGTGGGTTTCCCGACCGTGATCCGCCCCAGCTTCACGCTCGGCGGCACCGGTGGCGGCATTGCCTACAACCCCGAAGAATTTGTCGTGATCTGCAAGCGCGGTCTGGAAGCCTCGCCCACCAACGAGTTGCTGATCGAGGAATCGCTCTTGGGCTGGAAAGAATACGAGATGGAAGTGGTGCGCGACACGGCGGACAACTGCATCATTGTTTGCTCCATTGAAAACCTGGACCCGATGGGTGTGCACACCGGCGACTCGATCACGGTGGCGCCGGCACAGACGCTGACTGACAAGGAATACCAGATTTTGCGCAACGCCTCGCTGGCGGTGCTGCGCGAGATTGGCGTCGACACCGGTGGCTCCAACGTGCAGTTTTCCATCAACCCCCAGGATGGGCGCATGGTGGTGATCGAGATGAACCCGCGCGTCAGCCGCTCCAGCGCGCTGGCTTCCAAGGCCACGGGCTTCCCGATTGCCAAGGTCGCTGCCAAGCTGGCGGTCGGCTACACGCTCGATGAGCTCAAGAACGAGATCACCGGCGGCGCCACACCGGCCAGTTTTGAGCCCAGCATCGACTATGTAGTCACCAAAATCCCGCGTTTTGCTTTTGAGAAATTCCCCGCTGCCGACAGCCGCCTGACCACCCAGATGAAGAGCGTGGGAGAGGTCATGGCCATGGGCCGCACCTTCCAGGAGTCGTTCCAGAAAGCCTTGCGCGGTCTCGAAGTCGGTGTGGACGGCATGAATGAGAAAACCCAGGACCGCGAGATTCTGGAGCGCGAACTCGGCGAGCCCGGCCCCGACCGCATCTGGTATGTGGGCGACGCCTTTGCCGCCGGCTGGAGCGTGGATGAGGTGTTTGACCTGACCAAAATTGACCGCTGGTTTCTGGTGCAGATCGAGCAAATCGTCAAGATCGAGCTCGAAATCGAACACCTGCCGCAACCCGCTGTGGGCACGGCGCTGGATTCTATTGACGCGGCCACGCTGCGCGCGCTCAAGCAAAAGGGCTTTTCAGACCGCCGCCTGGCCAAGCAGTTCAAGACCAGCGACACCGCCGTGCGCGCACGCCGCCACGCGCTGGGCGTGCGCCCGGTGTACAAACGGGTCGACACCTGCGCGGCTGAATTTGCCACCAACACGGCTTACCTGTATTCCACCTACGAAGCTGAGGGCGCTGAGTGCGAAGCCGCGCCCAGCAACAACAAGAAAATCATGGTGCTCGGCGGCGGCCCGAATCGCATCGGCCAGGGCATTGAATTTGACTACTGCTGCGTGCACGCGGCGCTGGCCATGCGCGAAGACGGTTATGAGACCATCATGGTCAACTGCAACCCCGAAACCGTCTCGACCGATTACGACACCTCGGATCGCCTGTACTTCGAGCCGCTGACGCTCGAGGACGTGCTGGAAATTGTCGACAAGGAAAAGCCATACGGCGTGATCGTGCAGTACGGCGGCCAGACCCCCTTGAAGCTGGCGCTTGATCTGGAGGCCAATGGCGTGCCCATCATTGGCACCAGCCCCGACATGATCGATGCCGCCGAGGACCGTGAGCGCTTCCAGAAGCTGCTGCACGAACTCAAACTTCGCCAGCCACCGAACGCCACCGCGCGCACCGAGGCTGAGGCCCTGGAAAAGGCCACAGAACTGGGTTACCCGCTGGTGGTGCGCCCGAGCTATGTGCTGGGCGGCCGTGCCATGGAAATCGTGCACGAGCAGCGCGACCTGGAGCGCTACATGCGCGAAGCGGTCAAGGTGTCGCATGATTCCCCGGTGTTGCTGGACCGCTTTTTGAACGACGCCATCGAGTGCGATGTGGACTGCGTGCGTGATGCCACCGGCCAGACCTATATTGGCGGCGTGATGGAGCACATTGAACAGGCGGGGGTGCACAGCGGCGACTCGGCCTGCTCGCTGCCGCCCTACAGCTTGAGTGCCGACACGGTGGCCGAGATCAAGCGCCAGACCGCTGCCATGGCCCATGGCCTGAACGTGGTGGGGCTGATGAACGTGCAGTTCGCCATCCAGCACCTCGACGGTCAGGACGTGATTTTTGTCCTTGAGGTCAATCCGCGCGCCTCGCGCACCGTGCCTTTTGTGTCCAAGGCCACGGGCGTGCAACTGGCCAAGGTGGCAGCCCGCTGCATGGTCGGTCAAACGCTGGCCTCGCAAGGTGTCACGTGCGAAGTGGACCCGCCTTATTTCAGCGTCAAGGAAGCGGTTTTTCCGTTCGTCAAGTTCCCTGGCGTCGACACCATCCTGGGCCCCGAGATGAAGTCCACCGGCGAAGTCATGGGGGTCGGCAAGACCTTTGGCGAAGCCTTTGTCAAGTCGCAAATGGGTGCCGGCTGCAAGTTGCCGCGACCCTTCACGGCCACGGGCGAGCCCTCCGGCAAGGTTTTCCTGTCGGTCAAGAACAATGACAAGCAGCGGGCCATCGAAGTGGCCAGGAAACTGGTGGCCATGAACTTTGCCGTGGTGGCAACCAAGGGCTCGGCCGCGGCCATCAATGCCGCCGGTGTACCCTGCGGTGTCGTCAACAAGGTAACGGAGGGGCGTCCGCACATTGTCGACATGCTGAAGAACGATGAGATTGTGCTGGTCATCAACACCGTGGAAGAGCGGCGTAATGCGATTGCCGATTCACGCCAGATCCGCACCTCCGCCCTGCTCGCGCAAGTCACCACCTTCACCACCATTGCCGGCGCTGAAGCTGCGGTGGAGGGCATGCGCTACATGGATACGCTCGATGTGATTTCGGTGCAGGAGATGCATGCGCAATTGAACGCAGGGTAAACCTGTGCTGTGCCGCCTCATATTCGCGGCATAATTCGTCCATACCGCCGACCGGCAACGTTCGGCGGTTTCATTTTTGTGTTTCAACTTTCTCGGAGCTGCTCGTGGCGACCCTTCCCCTTACCAAGCGTGGTGCTGACAAACTCAAGGCCGAGTTGCATCAACTCAAAGCGTTTGAGCGTCCCGCCGTCATCAACGCCATTGCCGAAGCGCGCGCCCAGGGCGACCTGAGCGAGAACGCCGAATACGAGTCGGCCAAGGACAAGCAGGGCTTTGTCGAGGGACGTATCAAGGAAATTGAAGGCAAGCTGTCGGCAGCGCAAATCATCGACCCGACCGAGCTGCACGCCGATGGCAGGGTGGTGTTTGGCGCCACCGTGGAACTCGAAGACGAAGAGTCCGGCCAAAAAGTCAGCTACCAGATTGTGGGCGAAGACGAGGCTGATCTCAAACTCGGTCTGATCAACATCAACAGCCCGATCGCCCGCGCCTTGATCGGCAAGG
>JBASJO010000393.1:0-5646 GCA_049655365.1 Rhodoferax sp.
CGTTGATGACCACGCGCTGGTGCGGGAAGGGCTTTGCCAGGTGCTTCAGGGCCTTGACCCGGACGAAGCAACCGACGTGCTGCAGGCCGCCACCTGCACCCGGGCGCTGGAACTGGCCCATTTCAACCCAGACCTGGACTTGGTCTTGCTGGACTACCTGCTGCCCGACATGACGGGCCTGGCCGGACTGGAAATCTTTGGCCAACGGCATCCTGAATTGCCTGTGGTCATTTTGTCAGGCTCGGCCAATCCCAGTGTGGTGCAGCAAGCCATGGCGCTTGGCGCGGCTGGTTTCATCACCAAGTCCAGTTTGAGCGACACCCTACTCACCGCGCTGCGACAGATTCTGGCCGGCGATCTCTACCAGCCCGACGACCTGCTCGCCATGAGCCAGGAAACGGCCGGGAGGTCCGGCAAATTGGCCACGCCGCCAGTGCTCAGTCCACGGCAGCATGATGTCCTTGTGCTGCTGATCAAGGGTCTGACCAACCGGCAGATCTGCGAGAAATTATCGCTGGGGGCGGAAACCGTGAAATTTCATGTCAGCAACATCTTGCGGATTTTTGGTGCCAGCACCCGAACCCAGGCCGCACTGGAGGCCAAGCGTTGGGGCTACGACCCGGTCGCGCCACCGGAGTCACGCTGATCGGCCACTAAATGGCGCAGCAGGTTGCGTAATTTGGCCGGGCGCACCGGTTTGTGCAGCAGCGTCAGTTGGGCCTGTTGCGCGGCCTGGATCAGCGCCGGATCGATGTCGCCACTGATGAGACAGGCTGGCACGGCGCAAGCCAGTTGCTGGCGCAAGCGGGCAACCACCAGAATCCCGTTCAGGGTCTCACTGAGTCGGTAATCGCTGATGATCAGGCCCGGTACCAGTCCTTGTTCAATCAAGCCTTGCGCACTTTGCAGGTCGCTCGCCTCGGCCACCGTCATGCCCCAGCTTTGCAGCAAACCCACCAAAGCCTGACGCACCATGTCATCGTCTTCAATCACCAGCACGGTGGCCAGCAGCCCATCGGATTTTTCGGGCACGTCTGCCACCGCCACCAGCGCCTGGTCAGGACCGGGCGTGACCCTGGACACTTTCACGGAAAAACGTGTTCCCACGCCCAAACGCGACGACAGTTCCAGCGGGTGCGTCAACAGCTGGCAGCTTCGCCGCACAATGCTCAAGCCCAGACCCATGCCCAAGCTGCGCTGCCGCGCCGGATTGTCCACCTGGTAAAACTCCTTGAAAACGTCTTCCTGATGTTCGGGCGCAATGCCCAAACCACTGTCCCACACCTCGATGCTGGCCTGCAACCCACTGCCAACCAAGCGACAGGCGACCAGCACCCCCCCTTTTTCGGTGTAGCGCAAGGCATTGCCCACCAGGTTAAGCAAGATCCGGTACAGCAGGGCGGGGTCGCTTCGAACCCACACCGAACAAGGGCGAATGCGCAACTGCAAGCCCTTGTCCTGGGCCAGCGGTGCCAGGTCATGCCCGAGCCGCTCAAACAACTCCATCAGGGGAAATTTCTTGAAGTGGATTTGCACGGCCTTGGCTTCCAGCCGGGAAATATCCAACAGGCCATCCAGCAAGTTTTGCATGGCGCTCACCGAGGCCTGCAGGTTGCCGACCAGCTGGCGCGTCTGCTCATCGTGGGAGAGTTGGGCCAGGCGCGCAATGAACATGCCCAGTGCATGGACCGGTTGGCGTAAATCATGGCTGGCAGCAGCCAAAAACCGCGACTTGGCCTGCGTGGCCAGTTCGGCCTCCTCTTTTTTTTCACGCAAGGCCTGCGTCACCGTGCTCACCTGATGCTCCAGCTCGTGACGCGCACCGGCCAGGCGATCGGCCATTTGCATCAAATTCTTCTGCAAATCATGAAGCGGATCCTGCGCCGGCGTTTGTGCTTGCGTCTGGGCAGCGGCGGCAAAATCGCCATTGCCAATGCGCTCAATCAAATGCGATACCCGCATCATGGGACGAATGACCCCGGCACTGAGCCGGACTGCCAGCACCAGGCCAAACAGCAGCCCCAGAGCACTGATCAAGCCACCCAGCAAAAGAATATCCTGTTGTTGTGCCACCACCGCCTGGCGTGAGAACTTCACCACCACCTGACCCAGGGGCGCTGCATTTCCCGAAGCGGACTGGTTCGAATCTTCGTACAAATCATCAAGCTGGATACCACTGGCAAACACCGGTTGCGTCAGCATATCGATCAAGCCCTGCGCATCGACCTGATGCGTTTCCCCCTCGGAATAGGGTGCAAAATCGTTGCCTCCCACCACACCGGCGCTCGCCAAGGTTTCACCCTGCGGACTGACAATGGCGACCCAGCGCACATCGGATTCCCGCAAGGCACCGCGCGCCAGGGCTTGCAACTGCTGCTTGTTGCCGGCAAATAAACCAAATTCACTGGCCAATGCCAACTGCCGTGCCACCGAGCGCGTGCGCAACTGGTGGGCCGCGCTGATGTCGTCAAAACGTGCCATCAAAAACACGGCCGACAACAACACGCTCAACAGCGAAACCGGCAACAGCGCAGCCACCAGCATGCGCACTCGGATGTCTGGTGTCTTCATCGTTGAAACTCCTGGCGTCTCAAAGCCAGCGTCAAGGCCTTGACATCGACGGACAAACCCAGCACCCGGGCCACCTGCTCGTTGACGCTGATTTCAAAATCAAGCGGCTCAAGTGACTGTTCAGGCAAGATCCGGTTGGCCAACACGTCCAGCACCCACTGCGCGGCCTGGTCACCCACCTGAAGCGGGGTGCTGTACACGGCCAGCAAGGCACCGGCGCGCACATAGGCCGGAGAAAACGCGACCAGCGGAACCTGCACCCTAATGGTGGTCATCAGGATGTTCTGGAGGTTGTTGCTGTTGAACACCAGCGGATCGGCCAGGGCCAACAGCACATCGCTGCTGTCAAGGACGGACTTCAAGGCGGCAAACAGGGACGTCTCGTCGTCGAGCAGGGCCTCTTGCAGCGACAGTCCCTGGCTGCTGGCCAGGGATCGCAAAGCAGCTGCTTTGGGCAGCGAATCCGGTCCCCACACGACCCCCAGACGCCGGGCTTTTGGCAACGCCAAACGAATCAACCCGAGCTGACGTTGCAGTGGTTGGTCGAGTTGCAGCACATTGAACCCGGCAGATGCCTTGCGTCCCGACACGCGCAGCACACGCTCAAAACTGCTGCGCGGCAACAAGGCATTGAGCACGGGCGCCTTGATGCGACTCTGGGCCAGGGCCGTGGCGGCCTCGGTTCCCAGCGCCACCCAGACCTTGACCGACGACAGCCGGGTCCCGGGCAGCGCGGCCAACTCAGCTGGACTCCATACGTCGATGGCGTTAAGCGGCACACTTTGGCGGGCCAAACCCTTGAGCAAGGCTTGGGTGGCGTCGAGGTAGGGCGCGCTGGTTTGACTGCGGACGATGCCGACCTGGATTTCCGGCGTTTGCGCTGTTCCAGACAGGGCCAGCAGGCACAAGGCCAGCCCTGACAGGAACCGGAGCAAGCGCTGAGGCATGCCAGCGTCAGTTGTCGATGCGCAGGGTCACAAAAGCGCGGCGCTTGAATAAAAACGCATCGTCATAGTCGGCGTAAGGTGAGCCCTGGTTCTGCACGGTCAGGGCCAATTCACCTTGGCGCTGGCCAAAGCGCAGCGACTTGCTGACGCGCCAATCAGTGCGGTGCAGGTATTGGCGCAAATCGCCTGACCTTTGCACCCAAACAGGTTCGCTGTATTGATGGCTGAATGAAAACTGCAGGCCCGCTGGCAACTGCTGTGTCAGGAACACAGTGCTGCTTGACTTTGGCATCGCCACCACCAATTTGGTTTCAGACGGTGGTTTCTCGAACGCCAACCGGGTCAGCGTCTGGTTGACACCCAGTTGCGCACCCGGCCAGGGCCGGCCGGTCCATTGCAGTTCCAGGCCGCGAATGGAAAAATTGTCGACATTCAAATAGTCATAAGGCCTAAAAACCTTGCCGCCAACTTGAGCCAAATAAGGAACGCCATCGATGAAACCGGAAAATTTCTCATCAAAAAGACGAACATCGAGGGTCGATTTCAACTGAGGGAAAGTACCCAGGTATCCCAACTCACGGGTCAGCACGGCTTCAGGCACCACGTTGCCGCGCGCCAAAAACGTGACAGCGAGCAACCGATTATTAAACGAGTAGCGCACATCTGCCCGGCGCTCGAAAGCACTGGGGGGTCGGAACGAACGCGTCATGCCGGCGCGCAGGGTCTGTTCGGGTGTGACGTGCCAGTTCAACATGAGTCGGGGGGCCAGGCTGGAGCCAGTGGCACTGCTGCGCTCGGCCATGACACCACCATTGAGCAACAGGTCCGGGCGCAGCCGCCATTCGGCATGGGTGAACAAGCGGGTGAAGTTGTCGACCAGGGCCTCGTCGGTGTTGAACAGGGGGCGCGAGGTGACCGATTCGCGCCGCAACTCGGCGCCCCAGACCATGCGCAGCGCCGGACTCAGTCGCAGGGTGTGCTGTGCCGTCAGGGTGTTATTGCTTGTGGTGCCGCTGCTATCAACATTCAAGCCAGGTATGAGCACGTAGGGAAATAAATCACGGTACGCTTCCTGGTTGTGCGACAGGCTGACCTGAAGGTCGTTGTCAGGGCTGAAGATTTCCTTCCAGTCGACTTGCACAAACTTGTTCTCCAAGGTGGTGTCACGAAACGCGTCGCCCGCTCGTTCGGGGTAGCCTTTGCCTGCCCCAATGGCCATCCAGCCTGCACTCAGCTGCACTTGGCTATTGCCCGAAACCTGCCAGTCCGACCTGAAATTGACACGCTGCACGCGGTTGTGGCCATTGGCCCCGCTCAGGCCGTCATCACCGCGCTCGTCCACCGAGAGACGCATGCTGCTGTTGTCGGTGCGCCAGCCCAGGCCCAGCGCGGTGTCCTGAATGCCGTTTTCTCCGCGTGTGAGTGCTGCACGGGGCCCCAGCGTGTCAGCACTGTGCCGGGTCACGATATTGACGACGCCGAGCATGGCGCGCGCGCCGTAGGCCACGGAATTGGCGCCACGCAGCACCTCGATGCGTTCAATGTCGTCCAGCATCACCGTCATCAGACCCGGGGCCACGCTGCCGGCAAAATAATTTGAATAGACCGAGCGGCCATCAACCAGCACCTGAATGCGGGCTGAATAGTAGCCATACACACCGTGGTAACTGGCTTGTGGCGCGTCACCTTCAAAAGACGTGCTGGATTGAAAACCCGGCACCAGGCGCAGCAGGTCAGCCACGTCGCGCGCGCCCGAGCTGCGAATGAAGGCGCGGTCAAGAATGGTGACCGCACCCGGTGTTTCATCCAGCCGCTGCGGCAGGCGTGAGACCGACAGGATGATCGGCATATCGTCCAGAAAATCTTTTTCGGAAACGCCTGGGCTGGTCTGGGCCGCCAGGCCCTGGCTTAACATGAGCCCGGCCAGGCCAACAAGGAGGGAAGCGCCCGAACGGGACATCAATGGGAAATTTTTCATGGCAGCATTGTGCCTTGAAGGCGCACCGCCCAGGGCGCCCAGCGCGGTCCGACCGGGCTTCAGGCTGGCTGTGCCAGCACGCGCCCCGCCTCAATGGTGATGCTGCGCTGGCAGCGCTCTGCCATGGCGCGGTCATGGGTCACCAAGAGC
>JBASJO010000394.1:0-1502 GCA_049655365.1 Rhodoferax sp.
ATGCCGGACTGAATGCGCTTGGCTACGCTCAGTGCCTTGATGATGTCTTTGCTGAAAACCGCTGCAGACAAACCATATTCAGAATCGTTGGCGACGCGCACGGCTTCATCCTCGTCCTTGACACGAATGACGGACACCACCGGGCCAAAGCTTTCTTCGCTGTAAATGCGCATGTCCGATTGGACGTGGTCCAGCACACAAGCTTTCATGATGGTGCCCTGGCGTTCAGGCGGACTGGCCAGCGTGGCACCTTTCGCGACCGCGTCGTCAATCAAGTCCATCACATGGTCACACGCCGGGGCACTGACCACCGAGCCCAGCACCACCGGCCCGGTCGGGTCGCCTGCTGGCAGTGATTTGGCTTTGGCTGCAAATTTTTTGACAAACGCATCTGCAACAGCGTCGACCACAATGATCCGCTCGGTGGACATGCATATTTGCCCCTGGTTCATGAAAGCGCCAAACGCGGCTGCGTTGACCGCTTCGTCGATATCCGCATCGCCCAGCACCAGCAAGGGCGCCTTGCCGCCCAACTCCAGCAGCACAGGCTTGAGCAGATGGGCGCATTTACCTGCAATGATGCGGCCCACTTTGGTGGAGCCGGTGAAATTGACGCGTTTGACGGCCGGGTGGGCAATGAGGGCATCGACGACCGAGGCCGCATCTTCAGGTGCGTTGGTGATCAGGTTGACGACGCCAGGGGGGCATCCAGCTTCTTGCAGCACCTGAATAATCAGATGGTGTGTGCGCGGACACATCTCGGAGGCTTTGAGCACCACCGTATTGCCGCAGGCCAGTGGCATGGCGACCGCGCGCACACCCAGGATCACCGGTGCATTCCACGGCGCAATGCCCAGACAGACGCCAGCTGGCTGTCGAATCGACATGGCCATGCAGCCGGGTTTGTCCGAAGGAATCACTTCTCCTGAAATTTGCGTGGTCATTGAAGCCGCCTCTCGCAACAGGCTCGCAGCAAACATCACGTTAAAACCAGCCCATGGGCCGGTCGAGCCGGTTTCGTTGATCATGGCGTCGGTGAATTCCGGGGTCTTCGCCTGCAACAGGTCGGCGGCTTTGAGCAAGATGGCACGGCGCGCGCTCGGGCCGGTTTCAGACCAGGCTGCAAACGCAGCTTGAGCTGCATCCACGGCCCGGCAAGCATCGTCTACCGAAGCGGCTGCCGCTGTGCTGGCGACCTGACCGGTGACGGGGTTCAGACGTGAGAAGGTAGCCCCACGGGTGGCCTCGATGGTCTGACCGCCAATTAATAAATCGAGATTCATGGTTGTCATTCGTTCAATCAAAAAAAACAGGGTGAGACGGTGTTGGCGAAAAATTGTCGATCCAAGGATCGTTTCGGCTCGATCTTGTCGAGCCTGGTTTTAGTTTGAAACTGTCTGATTTTTGCAGAAATCAGTGCTCTGACCTTCTATTATTGGATACATAAACATGGTATTTACCCTTAAAAATGGCATTTTTAGCTGGTTTTTATATTTTAATGT
>JBASJO010000395.1:0-7876 GCA_049655365.1 Rhodoferax sp.
GGCCTGGGCCGTGCTGACCCGTTCGAACGATGGCCTGGCCGGCTTCTTCCTGGAAAACAGCGTACCGGGCGGCGGCGGTGGCAACGTGGTCAACGTGATTCTGGTGGACTTCCGTGGCTTTGACACCTTTGGTGAAATCACCGTGCTGGCCATTGCCGCCGTGGGCATTTTTGCGCTGCTGGGCAATTTGCGCCTGCCTGGCCCGACGCAGGATGCCAGTGGTCGCGCCTGGGACAGCGACACCCATCCCATGATCCTGGCCACCTTTGCCAGGCTGCTGCTGCCGCTGGCGCTGCTGGTCTCGGTATTCATCTTCCTGCGGGGCCACAATCTTCCCGGTGGCGGTTTCATTGCCGGGCTGATCACCGCCGTTGCGCTGATCGTGCAGTACCTGGCCAACGGCGTCAGATGGACCCACGCGCGCCTGCCTGCGCACACCCATCCCTGGATCGCTGCGGGCCTGATCATCGCCCTGCTCACCGGCCTGGCAAGCTGGCTGTTTGGCCGGCCGTTCCTGACCTCTGCCTTTGGCCACCTCGACTGGCCGCTGGTGGGCGAGTTCGAGCTGGCGTCGGCCATGGCGTTTGACCTCGGCGTTTATTTGGTAGTGGTGGGCGCCACCCTGCTGATCCTGATTAACCTGGGCCTGGTGCACCGCGCCAGCGCCAACCCCGAGGCCACACCATGGAAGCCCTGATCGCTCTGGCCATCGGCACACTGACCGGCTGCGGCGTTTATCTGCTGCTGCGCGCCCGCACCTTCCCCGTGGTACTGGGCCTGACGCTGCTGTCTTACGGCGTCAACCTGTTTCTGTTTGCCACCGGCCGGCTGGTCATTGGCCAGCCCCCGGTGATCTCGGGTGCGGCCAATTACGCCGATCCGCTGCCGCAGGCGCTGGTGTTGACCGCCATCGTCATCGGCTTTGCCATGACGGCCTTTGTCATCATGCTGAGCCTGCGCGCGCGGGAAGAATTCGGCAACGACCATGTCGATGGCGCGCCACCGCAAGCCGGGGACACCGCATGATGGCGCACCTGCCCATCGCCCCCATCCTGCTGCCGTTTCTGGTCGGCACCCTGCTGCTGGCGCTGAGGCGCTTGTCACTGCCTGCCCAGCGCGTGCTGGCGCTGGTGTCTGTGCTGGTGCAAATTGGCGCTGCCATCGCCTTGCTGGCTGCTGTCTCGGGCGGTGACATTCTGGTGTATCGCCTGGGCGACTGGCCCGCGCCTTGGGGCATTGTGCTGGTGGCGGACAGGCTGTCCGCCTGGATGGTGCTCATCACCACCCTGCTCGCCCTGTGGGCGCTGATTTATGCCAGCCATGGCATCGATGGTCAGGGGCGGCATTTCCATGTGCTGTTCCAGATGCAGCTGTTCGGACTGGCGGGTGCCTTTTTAACCGGTGACCTGTTCAACCTGTTTGTCTTTTTTGAAATTTTGCTGATCGCCTCCTATGGCCTGGCGCTGCACGGCGGCGGCAAGGCGCGCACCCGCGCTGGCCTGCACTACGTGGTTATGAACCTGGCCGGCTCCACCGTCTTCCTGTTTGCCGCCGGGCTCATCTATGCATCGATGGGCAGCCTGAACATGGCCGACCTGGCGGCCAAAGCGGGCACCCTGGCACCCGACATGCTGGGTCTGGCGCGCGCCGGTGGCCTGCTGCTGCTGGCAGTGTTTGCCCTCAAGGCGGCCCTGCTGCCGCTGCACCTGTGGCTGCCTGCCGCCTACAGCGGCACCTCGGCGCCGGTGGCGGCGCTGTTTGCCATCATGACCAAGGTCGGTATTTACGCCATTTTGCGCAGCCACACGCTGCTGTTCGGCGACAGCGCCGGCCCGCTTGCAAACCTGTTTGACCCCTGGCTGATGCCGCTGGCGCTGGCCACCATCGTCATTGGCACGCTGGGCGTGCTGGCCGCCGACAGCCTTGGACGCCTCAGCGGCTACCTGGTTCTGGTGTCGGTGGGCACCTTGCTCACCGCAGTGGCCGTCGGCACCAACGGCATCGCCGCTGCCTTGTATTACCTGCCGCACAGCACATTCACCGCCGCGCTGCTGTTTTTGCTGAGTGACGCCATCAGGCGCCGCCGCCTGTTGCACCGCGATGGCTTCAAGCCAGACGCTGACATGCCACGCCATGCGCTTTGGGGTGGGCTGTTTTTTGCGGCAGCGGTGGCCGTGACCGGCTTGCCGCCGCTGTCTGGTTTTATTGGCAAGTTTCTTATTTTGCGCGCGGCTCCCGGCCAGCCCTGGGTCTGGGCCGTGATCCTGCTGGCCGCCTTGCTGGTGGTGATTGCCCTGGCGCGTGCGGGCAGCCAGGTGTTTTTCAACAGCCAGGCCACGACCGCCGCGCTGGCGTCCAAGCCGGGCGCCAGCCCAGCTGAGGTGGCGCTTCCCGGTGTCTCAGGCTCAAGCGCGCGCGAACTGCTGGCCGTGGGCGGCTTGCTGGGGCTGATCCTGGCCTTGACGGTATTTGCCGGGCCTGCCCTTGACTATGCAAACGCCACCGCGCAGCAACTGACTGACTCTGCGCGCTACATCAGTGCGGTGCTGGGAGGCAGGCCATGAAGAAATGGTTGCCCCACCCTCTTCTCACACCCATTCTGGCGCTGGTCTGGCTGCTGCTCAACAACACGGTGGCACCGGGCCATGTCGTGCTTGGGCTGCTGTTGGGCTGGGCCATTCCGCGCTTCACGCTCGGCTTCTGGCCCGAGCGTGTGCGCATCCACCGCCCGTTGAGCCTGCTGCGTTTTTTGGGTGTGTTCCTGTTTGATGTGCTGGTGGCCAATGTGGCCGTGGCGGGCCTGGTGCTGGCCGGCCCGCGTTCGCTCAATCCGATGTTTGTGCAGGTCCCGCTGGATTTGACCAATGCGCTGGCCGTGAGCCTGCTGGCCAACACCATTTGCCTGACGCCCGGCACCGTGTCCGCATGGCTGTCACCCGACCAGCGGACCCTGCTGGTGCACGCGCTGGACTGCACCGACCCCGAGCAATTGATCCACACCATCAAAACGCGTTTTGAAGCCCCACTCAAGGAGATTTTTGAATGCTGAGCAGCGCCCTCATCCTGGCCTTTGTGTTTGTTGCGGTCGCCTTCGGCCTGAGCTTTTTCAGGCTGATCAGGGGCCCGAGCCTGCCTGATCGCATCCTGGCGCTCGACACGCTCTACATCAACGCCATCGCCCTGCTGATTTTGCTCGGCATCCAGCTCGGCAGCCCGCTGTATTTTGAAGCCGCCCTGCTGATCGCGCTGATGGGTTTTGTCGGCACCGTGGCCTTGTCCAAATTCTTGCTGCGCGGAGACATCATCGAATGAGCCTGATCACCGAAATCCTGCTGTCTGCGCTGGTGCTGGCCGGCGCCGCCTTTACCCTGATCGGCTCACTCAGCCTGGTGCGTTTCAAGGACTTTTACACCCGGCTGCACGGTCCGACCAAAGCCAGCACGCTGGGCGTGGGCTGCCTGCTGATTGCGTCGTCGATCTATTTCAGCGTCACCGGCGATGCCTTGAGTCTGCATGAAATTCTGGTCACGCTGTTCTTGTTCATCACCGCCCCGATCTCGGCGCACCTGATGGCCAAGGCCGCGTTGCACCTGGGCCTGCGCTGACCCGACTGGTCCACAACGTCAGCCAGGCGTCGGGGCGGGCTGGTTAAACTCTGGTGGATCTGACCACGCCTGTGGACAAACCCGGTTTTTCACGCACCTTGAGGACACCCAAATGAGCACCATCCGCCAAGCCGACCTGATTGAATCCGTCGCCGCTGCCCTGCAATTCATCAGCTATTACCACCCCGCAGACTATATCGCCCACCTGGCGCGCGCCTACGAGCGTGAGCAAAGCCCGGCGGCCAAGGACGCCATTGCGCAAATTCTGACGAACAGCAAGATGAGCGCCACCGGCCACCGCCCGATTTGCCAGGACACCGGCATCGTCAACGTGTTCCTCAAGGTCGGCATGGACGTGCGCTGGGACGGCTTTACCGGCTCCCTGGATGACGCCATCAACGAAGGCGTGCGCCGCGCCTACAACGACCCCGGCAACACCCTGCGCGCCAGCGTCGTGGCTGATCCCCAGTTTGAACGCAAGAACACCAAGGACAACACGCCTGCGGTGATTTTTTCCGAGATCGTGCCTGGCAACCAGCTCGAAGTCACGGTGGCGGCCAAAGGCGGCGGCTCCGAGAACAAAAGCAAGATGGTCATGCTAAACCCCGGCGATTCGGTGGTCGACTGGGTGCTGAAAACCGTGCCCACGATGGGCGCCGGCTGGTGCCCGCCGGGCATGCTCGGCATTGGCATTGGCGGCACCGCCGAAAAAGCCGTGCTGATGGCCAAGGAAAGCCTGATGGACGACCTCGACATGTACCAGTTGCAGGCCAAGGCCGCCAGCGGCGCCACGCTTTCCAACGTGGAAAAACTCCGGCTGGAGCTGTTCGACAAGGTCAACGCGCTGGGCATTGGCGCGCAAGGCCTGGGCGGGCTGACCACCGTGCTCGACATCAAGATCAAGATGTACCCCACCCATGCCGCCAGCAAACCGGTGGCCATGATCCCCAACTGCGCCGCCACGCGCCACGCCCATTTTGTGATGGATGGCAGCGGCCCGGTCTACCTGACACCGCCCTCGTTGGACACCTGGCCTGATGTGGCTTGGACACCTGATTACGTCAAGAGCAAGAAGGTCGACCTGAACACCCTGAGCAAGGCCGAGGTGGCCAGTTGGAAACCCGGCGACACCTTGCTGCTCAACGGCAAGATGCTGACCGGCCGCGACGCCGCCCACAAGCGCATCAAGGACATGCTGGCCAAGGGCGAAAAGCTGCCAGTCGACTTTACCAACCGCGTGATTTACTACGTCGGCCCGGTTGACCCGGTGGGCGACGAAGCGGTTGGCCCGGCCGGCCCCACCACGGCCACGCGCATGGACGGCTTCACCGAAATGATGCTGGCTGAAACCGGCCTGATCGCCATGGTCGGCAAGGCCGAGCGCGGCCCGGTCGCCATCGAGGCCATCAAGAAACACCAAAGCGCCTACCTGATGGCCGTGGGCGGCGCCGCCTACCTGGTGTCCAAAGCCATCAAGACCGCCAAGGTCGTGGGTTTTGCCGACCTCGGCATGGAAGCCATTTACGAATTCGACGTGGTTGACATGCCCGTGACTGTGGCCGTGGATGCGGGCGGCACCAGCGCCCACATCACCGGCCCGGCCGAGTGGCAAAAGCGCATCGCCACGGGTGAATTCAAGGGCATCACGGTGGCCGGTGCCTGAAGCGGCAAACGCCAAGCTCCCGATCGGGGTGTTTGACAGCGGTGTCGGCGGCCTCAGCATTTTGAAGGCGCTACGGGCCGAGTTGCCGCACGAAAACTTCATTTATGTGGCCGACAGCGGCTTTGCGCCCTATGGCGAGCGCGATCAGGGCTTTGTGCTGGCCCGGGCGCGCGCCATCACCCGGCATTTGCTCAAGCAGCCTGATCTGGCCATCCAGGCCCTGGTGGTGGCCTGCAACACGGCCACGGCGGCGGCCATTCAATTGCTGCGCCAGGACCACCCCGAATTGCCCATCATCGGCGTCGAGCCGGCGCTAAAACCCGCCATGGCCCTGAGCCACACCGGGCGCATCGGCGTCATGGCCACGCGCGGCACCCTGAACAGCCAGAAGTTCAAGACGCTGCTGGCCGGGCTGGCCGGTGGTCCGGCGCAATTCATCTGCCAGCCCTGCGACGGCCTGGCCGACGCGATCGAGCGCCATGACACGGAACAAACCACTGCGCTGTGCACGCAATACGCGCAGGCCCTCGGCCGCTTTGGCGCCCAGTCAGGTGATATCGACACCCTGGTCCTGGGTTGCACCCATTACCCATTTGCCCGCGAGACCTTGCAGGCTCTGGTCGGGCCAGCAGTCCATCTGCTTGACAACGGCGCTCCGGTGGCACGCCAGACCCGGCGCATGCTGGCGAGCCTCGCACCCGAGTCCGCTCCGGGACAGTGCCTGCTTTTCAGCACCGGTGATCCCGAACTGCTGCACAACGCCGCCCAGCGCTGGTTGGGGCTGGATGTCCCGGTGCAGCGCTTACCCGGCTGATTGTCGGAGCGGCACCCAGTGGGAGCGGCGCCCTCGCCGCGATTGACTTTCAACATCCATCGGCCAGAGGGCGGGCCTCCCGCAAAATGCATGGCACTCCCAAAAAATGCATGGTCTTCTGCAAGGCGCATGGCCTTCCAAAGGATAGAAAATTGGCACGCCAGACAAGGGATAATTGCGCCCCATGAATCCATTGCTTTCCCTTTTGCAGCCCTACCCTTTCGAGCGGCTGCGCCAGCTTTTTGCAGGTGTCACACCCAATCCAGCCTACACCCCCATCAGCCTGGGCCTGGGTGAACCCAAACACGCCACGCCGGCCTTCATCCAGCAGGCCATGGTCGACGCCATCCAGCGCACGCCCAGCGGCCTGGCCAGCTATCCGGCCACGGCGGGCGATGCTGCGCTGCGCGAGGCCTTTGCCCAGTGGCTGCACACACGTTATGGCCTGAGCGTGAACCCGCTCACACAAATGCTGCCCGTGGCCGGCTCGCGCGAGGCGCTGTTTTCGCTCACACAAACCATCATCAACCCGTCTGCGGTCAGCGCTTCCGGGCAAAAGCCGCTGGTGGTCTGCCCCAACCCCTTCTACCAAATCTACGAAGGTGCGGCGCTGTTGGCCGGGGCCGAACCCTATTACGTGGCCAGTGACCCAGCACGCAACTTTGCCCCCGACTGGGACAGTGTGCCGGACTCGGTGTGGGCACGCACCCAGCAACTCTTTGTGTGCTCGCCGGGCAACCCCACCGGCGCGGTGATGGGCTTGAGCGAATGGCAAAAGCTGTTTGACTTGAGCGACCGCTTTGGTTTTGTCATTGCCTCGGACGAGTGTTACAGCGAGATCTATTTCCGCGACGAACCTCCCCTGGGCGGCATGGAAGCAGCAGTCAAGTTGGGCCGCACCGACTTCAAAAACCTGATTTCCCTGACCAGCCTGTCCAAGCGCAGCAATGTGCCCGGCATGCGCAGCGGCTTTGTCGCGGGCGACGCCGCCATCATGGCGCAATTCCTGCTGTACCGCACCTACCACGGTTGCGCCATGAGCCCGGTGGTACAAGCCGCCAGTCTGGCTGCCTGGCGCGACGAGGCCCATGTGGTGGACAACCGGGCGCTCTACCGAGCCAAGTTTGCCCAGGTCACCCCAGTGCTGGCCGAAGTGCTTGACGTGGCCCTGCCCGACGCCGGTTTCTACCTGTGGGCCAAGGTCAAGGGCGACGACACCGTTTTTGCCAGCGAATTATTCGCTCTTTACAATGTGACCGTGCTGCCCGGCTCGTTCTTGGCGCGCGAGGCCCGAGGCCATAACCCTGGTGCCGGGCGCATTCGCATGGCGCTGGTGGCCAACACCGCCGAATGCCTCGAAGCAGCCCAGCGCATTGTCCAATTTGTTCGCAGCCGCCCCTCCTGATTTTTCTTTATTTCAAAATCTCACCTGCCATGACCCAACAATTGCAAAACATCCTCAACGCTGCCTGGGAAGACCGCGCCAACATCTCTGCGGCCTCGGCGCCGAAAGAACTGACCGATGCGGTCGAGCACGTCATTGACGGGCTCAACACCGGCGCGCTGCGCGTGGCTACCCGTGAGGGCGTGGGCCAGTGGACCACCCACCAATGGATCAAGAAAGCCGTATTGCTGAGCTTTCGCCTCAACGACAACATGGTCATGAAAGCCGGCGACCTGGCCTTTTATGACAAAGTCCCCACCAAGTTTTCTCACATGGACGCCGCCGGCCTGCAGGCCACCGGGGTGCGCATCGTGCCGCCCGCCGTGGCGCGCCGCGGCAGCTACCTGGCC
>JBASJO010000396.1:0-2336 GCA_049655365.1 Rhodoferax sp.
TCCATTCTGATCCCCCGCCTGCGCCAGTTCACCGAGGCCTACCCCGAGATCGACCTGACCCTGCAAATCTCGATTCCGCTGCTCGACGTGGTGGCCGAGGACGCCGACCTGATGATCCGCTTTGGCACCGGCCGTTATGCCGACGTCGAGCATGTCTGCCTGCTCAAGGACGAGGTCACGCCGCTGGCCTCCCCTGCCTTTGTGAGCGAACACGGGCCTTTTGAAGTGGCGCAAGACCTGGAGGGCGAAGAGCTGTTGCGCAGCCCGCTGGAGCCCTGGCGCACCTGGTTTGCCGCCCGCGGGCTGGACTGGCCCGAACCGCTCGATGGCTCGCAGTTCAACGATGTCGGCCTGATGTGTGATGGCGCGGCAGCCGGCATGGGTATTGCGCTGATTCGTCTCAAGCTGGCCCTGCCCTGGCTGGAAAACGGCTCGCTGGTGCGACTGGGGACCAGCGATGTCTTTACCAGCAACGTGCCCAGTCCGCACGCACACTACCTGTGCTGGCGCACCGGCATGATGGAACGTTGGGAATGCGTGGCCTTTGCCGACTGGCTCAGGCAGAGTATGGTTTGATCGGCCCGGTCCACCAGGCCTCGCCAAAGGCGCCCTGCATCCAGGAAATGAAAGTGCTCACTTTGGCGGGAATCAACCGGGGTGAACTGTAGACCGCGTGAATTTCCTGCACCGGCAGGGTCCAGTCCACCAGCAGTGCCGTCACAGCCGAAGTCTTGAGCGATTCCTCGGCAACATAGCGTGGCAAGGCCGCCACGCCCAAACCATCGCGAACGGCGGCCAGCAAAGCCGACAAACTGTTGGAACGCAGCGGGCCCTTCACCGGGATCGACAGCATGTCGCCCTCCGTACTAGTGAAGTTCCAGCGCGCATCCCCTTGCACCGTGCTGTAGATCAGCGCGTCATGCGCCGCCAGGTCGGCGGGCGTCTGAGGCGTGCCGCGCACTGCAAGGTACTCGTTTGAGGCCACCAGAACCCACGGGTTGAGCCCCAGGTAGCGCGCACCCAGCGTCGAGTCTTCGAGCCGGCCCATGCGAATGGCCACGTCCATGCCCTGCTCCACCAGATTCACATAGCGGTCATCAAAGTTCAACTCGACCTGCAGTTGCGGGTGCTCGCGCATGAAGCGCATCAGCAAGGGCACCAGCACACGCCGGCCAAAAGCCACCGAGGTGCTGACGCGCAGCACGCCCTGCACCTGGGACTGCAGCAGGCCAGCCACAGATTCGGCCTCATCGACATGGTGCGCAATCAGCCTGCACTTGTCGTAGTACAGCAGCCCAATTTCGGTGGGGGCGACACCGTGGGTGGAGCGGTGCAGCAGGCGTGCGCCCAGCTGCTTCTCCAGTCGTGCCACGCGCTTGGTCGCCGCGGGCTGGCCAATGCGCAGCTCGGCCGCCGCCTTGCTGAAAGAGCTCAGGTCCACCACGCGAATAAACAGCCGAATGGCCTCAAGTCGGTCCATGGCGCAAGAGTAGACCATGGATGGCGGCCATTGGCAATATTCCAGCTGGGAATAAGCGTAATGCTGGCTGGCCGACTTCCGGAAAGACTTGCACCGGGAAATACTTCAGGCCATCAACAACCCCGACTGGAGATGACAATGGCAAAGATGAAAGCTGCAATGGCCGCCGTGCTGGTGATGGAAAAAGAAGGCATCTCGACCGCCTTTGGTGTGCCCGGCGCCGCCATCAACCCCTTGTATTCGGCGCTGCGCGAGCGCGAGTCGATCACCCACATTCTGGCGCGCCACGTGGAGGGTGCCTCGCAGATGGCAGAGGGCTACACCCGCGCCGCCGCTGGCAACATTGGTGTTTGCATTGGCACCAGCGGGCCGGCCGGAACCGACATGATCACCGGTCTGTACTCGGCCATTGCCGACAGCATTCCGATTCTCTGCATCACCGGCCAGGCACCACGCGCCCGCATGTACAAGGAAGACTTTCAGGCAGTCGACATCGAGAGCATCTCCAAGCCGGTGACCAAGTGGAGTGTCACGGTGCGTGAACCGGCGCTGGTGCCGCGCGCCTTTCAGCAGGCGTTTCACCTGATGCGCTCGGGCCGCCCGGGGCCGGTGCTGATCGACCTGCCGTTTGATGTGCAGATGGGCGAGATCGAGTTTGACATCGACACCTACGAGCCGCTGCCCATCTACAAGCCAGCGGCCACACGCAAGCAGATCAAAAAGGCGCTCGACATGCTGATGGCATCAAGCAAACCCTTGATCGTGGCCGGTGGCGGCATCATCAACGCCGACGCCAGCGATCTGCTGGTCGAGTTGGCCGAGCTCACAGGTGTGCCGGTGATTCCCACCCTGATGG
>JBASJO010000397.1:0-2034 GCA_049655365.1 Rhodoferax sp.
GGATGGACCGGCTGGCCACCCTGGGCTCCTTGCTGGGTATTTCCATGCCCGGCTTCTGGTTTGGCCTGTTGCTGATGCTGGTCTTTGGCGTGTGGATGCAATGGCTGCCTATTTCAGGCCGCAGCGACATCGCCAGCAAGGTCCCCATCGTGACGCATTTTTTGACCGGTGACGCGCTGCTGGCGCTCAACTTGGAAGTGTTTGCCTCGGCCGTGTCGCATCTGGTGCTGCCTGCCCTGACCCTCGGCTTGCCAATGGCCGCCGTGCTGACACGGGTCACACGCACCTCGATGCTCGAAGTGTTGCGCCAGGACTATGTGACGTTTGCCCACGCCAAGGGTCTCACGACCCGGCGCGTGCTGTTTGTCCACGCGTTGCGCAACGCCCTGATTCCAACGGTCACCATGGCAGCGCTGGAGGTGGGCTCCTTGCTGGGCGGCAGCATGATTGTTGAAACCATTTTTGGCTGGCCGGGTCTGGGCCGGGTGGTGGTGGAGAGCATTTTTACCCGCAACTACCCGCTGATCCAGGCGGCCATCCTGCTCTACGCCCTGACCTATGTGGTGATCAACTTTTTGGCAGATTTGCTCTATACCGTTCTTAATCCACGGGTACGTTTATGACATCGGCACCAACTGCCTTGACGGCCTTATCCCCTGCTGCCTCCGCTGCAGAATCGCCGCTGCGCCTGAGCTGGCGGCGGTTCACCCAAAACCGCTTCGCCATGGCGGCCAGCGCCGTGGTGCTGCTGTTTCTGTTGATGGCGATTTTTGCGCCATGGATTGCCCCGCAAGACCCCAATGACAGCGACTTGATGCGCCGCCTGCAAGCCCCGGTCTGGATGGAGGGCGGCGAATGGGCTTATCCGCTGGGCTGCGATGCGCTGGGCCGTGACCTGCTGTCGCGCATTATTTTTGGCTCCCGGGTGTCGATCTTTATCGGCGCTGCCGTGATTTTCATCGCCACAGCCGTGGGCGTGGTGGCGGGTCTGTTGTCGGGCTATTTACGCGGCTGGGTCGATACCGTGATCTCCCGTGTGGTCGATATCCTGCTGGCATTTCCCTACCTGCTGTTTGCCATCGGCCTGATGGCCATGATGGGCCCGGGTCTGCAAAACATCATTTTGGCGCTGGCCTACAAGGAGTGGGTGATCCCCTGCCGTCTGGTGCGGGGCGAGACCATGGCCCTGCGCGAGGTCGAATACGTCGAGGCAGCGCGTGCTGTGGGGGGCTCCTCGCTGTACATCATGGCGCGCGAGATCCTGCCGAATATTTTGTCCTCGGTGATCGTGGTCTCGACCCTGCGCATGGCCCATGTGATCATCCTGGAGGCGAGTCTGTCCTTTTTGGGCATTGGCGTTCAGCCGCCAACGGCCTCCTGGGGGTCCCTGGTGGCCGACGGACGCTCGTTCATCTGGGATGCCTGGTGGGTGTCAACCTTCTCCGGTGTGGCCATCCTGCTGCTGGTACTGGCCATCAACGTCGCAAGCCAAGGTCTGCGCGATGCCTTTGATCCGCGTTTGCATGAATAAGTTGTGAGCCAACCCAGCCAAATGAACACCATGAGCACAGCAACCAAAGAACGTCCCATTTTGAGTATCAGGGGATTGTCCACCGAGTTCTCTACCCCCTCCGGTTTACTCAAGGCAGTGCAGGACGTCAGCCTGGATGTGATGCCCGGCGAATGTGTCGGCATTGTGGGCGAGTCCGGCTCAGGCAAGAGCGTGAGTTTTGCCAGCGTGATGGGCCTGATCAAGCCGCCGGGGAAAATTGCCGCGGGCGAAGTGATTTTTGACGGCACCGATCTGCGCAAATTGTCGGCCGAAGCGCTGCGTCGGATCCGGGGCAAACAGATAGCCATGACCATGCAGGACGCGCTCACGGCACTGAACCCGGCCATGACGATCGAGCAGCAGTTGCTCGAAGTGATCCTGGCGCACGACGAGAACATCGCTGCCCAGCCCTATTGGCAGAAAAAGCGCCTGGCCCGCACGCGCGCTGTGGAGGTGCTGGCGCTGGTAGGCATTCCCTCAGC
>JBASJO010000398.1:0-1884 GCA_049655365.1 Rhodoferax sp.
AGTTGCTCAAGGCACGCTACACCGGGCGCATCACGGTCGGGCAAACGGGTGCCTGGCTCAAGGAAAAACAGGACTACGGCCAGTACGCCGTCAATGTGGGCGAACTGGCCTCCGACGGCGTGTTGCATGACATCCGCATCTTCGAATTTGACAACCGTGGTTTTCTGTCGTCGATGATGCAGGCCCAGTCGGCCACCGTGTCAGACGACGAGTCCTGGCAGTTGCAGCAGGTCAACCGCACCGAGTTCCCGGCGGCCGATGCCACCACAGCCCGTGTCGAACTGGTTCCGCTGGCGTCTTTGCGCTGGCCGAATCACCTCAGTGCAGAAATGGTGTCTGCTGCGCTGCTCAAGCCCGAGCGCATGCGCACCATCGACTTGTTTCAATACATTCAGCATTTGCAAAGTAACGGGCAGGCCGCACAACGCTATGAAATCGAGTTCTGGAAAAAGGTGTTTTACCCTTTGAGCTGCCTGGTCATGGTGGTGCTGGCGTTGCCCTTTGCCTACCTGCACTTTCGCTCGGGCAGCATCACCACCTATGTGTTTGGCGGTGTCATGGCGGGCATCAGTTTCTTTTTGCTCAACAACGTGTTTGGGTATATTGGCAACCTGCAAAACTGGCAGCCGTGGCTGACGGCGGCCATACCGGGCATGATTTACTCGGTGTTGTCCTTGATGGCCTTCGGCTGGCTGGTGTTCAGACGCTGAAGACCTGCGATTGATTTTTAACCCTGATTGAAGGTACCCGACGTATGCAAGCGACGATTCTTTTTGGACATGGTTCACGCGACCCGCTCTGGCGCGTTCCCATCGACACGGTGGCGCAGCGCATGCTGGCGCTTGACCCGCAGTGCTGCGTGCGCTGCGCCTTTCTGGAGATCACCGAGCCCGATCTGGCCAGCACCACGGCAGAACTGGTGGCGCTGGGGGTTAACGGCATCACCATCGTGCCCATGTTTTTGGGGGTGGGCCGCCACGCCCGCGAAGATTTGCCGGAGCTGGTGAAGGCCTTGCAGGTGGACTACCCCAAGGTTCGTTTTTACTTGCAGCCCTCGGTGGGGGAAGACGCCCGCGTGGTTGAACTGCTGGCGCAAATTGCCATGCCCGCCGCGGCAAGCCAGGCGGTGACGGTCGCGTGAACCTGCATCAATTCCGTTTTGTCCAGGAGGCGGTGCGGCGCAACCTCAACCTGACCGAGGCGGCCAAGGCCCTGCACACCTCGCAACCCGGGGTTTCCAAAGCCATCATCGAGCTGGAGGAAGAACTGGGCATCGAGATTTTTGCGCGCCACGGCAAACGCTTGAAGCGGGTCACCGAGCCCGGCCAGCAAGTGCTCAAGAGCATCGAACTGATCATGCGCGAAGTCACCAACCTGAAACGCATTGGCGACGAATTCAGCGCCGAGGACAGTGGCACCCTGTCAATCGCCACCACCCACACCCAGGCGCGTTATGTGTTGCCCGAACCTGTGGCCAAGTTGCGACTGGCCTACCCCAAGGTCAACGTCAGCCTGCACCAGGGCTCGCCCAAGCAGGTGGCGCAGATGTTGATGGACGAGGTGGCCGAAATCGGCATTGCCACCGAGTCACTGGACGGTTTTGACGAGCTGGTGTCTCTGCCTTGTTATGAATGGCAGCACGTGCTGGTGTTGCCAGTGGGGCATCCGCTGTGCGTCAAGGAACACCTGACGCTGGAAGACATCGCCCACGAACCGCTGATCACCTACCACCCGTCCTACACCGGACGCACCAAGATTGACCATGCCTTTGCGGTGCGCAAGCTGGAGCCCCGCATTGCGCTCGAAGCCATTGACTCGGACGTGATCAAGACCTATGTCAAGCTCGGGCTGGGCGTGGGCATTGCCGCCGAAATGTCGGTGCGC
>JBASJO010000399.1:0-4528 GCA_049655365.1 Rhodoferax sp.
GAGCACTTCCTGACCAAAGGGCGCGTTCATCGCGCCCTTTTGCTTTGTGCGCCCAGCATGGGCGCACTCCTGCGGGTGCAAGTCCCGCCACAAGCTGGTCACTGCGAGTGAAGCGAAGCGCAACTGCATGAGGGTGGGCGTATGTGCACTACATTTCCTCGGTAATATGATCACAGCTTCCCTCCGCGCTGATGACTAGAGCGGATATGATGCTTAATATTATTTTGGAGAATATGTAACAATTATAACTTCAGAGAACATAATTGGTTTATTCTTCTAGAGAATATTCATGAAGCACACCCTACATACCTCTGAGCAGATTGGGCTGTTGTTGCAGTCAGCCCGAAAACACCGTGGATTCACCCAGGCGGCGTTGGCCCGCTGCATGGGCATAAGCCAGTCGCGCCTGTCCAAGATGGAGCAGGACCCGCAGAGTCTGTCGGTTGGGCAGTTGCTGGCACTGTGTGCCCAATTGGGGCTGGAGCTGTCGATGCGTGACAAGGATTCTGCCGAATTGACGGTCACGCCAGCGGCCGGCACTGCGGTGCCGCCAACGAGCGTCGAGTGGTAGCTGATGGGGCGCAAATCACACAGCCGTGCCTTGGCCTTGTGGGTAAATTGACGAAAAGGTCTGGCATGGTGTTCTGTTGGAGATGCTTGCCTGATAGGTGCCGCCACCAGAAGCCATCGGCCCGAAGGCGGGCCAGCCGGAACCAGAGACGATCAAATTTAACATCCATAAATCCCATTACTTGAATCCGTCTTCGTACCAAACCCCGCGCCCACTGCCTTGCTGATTCAAATGACCATGTTCGACCAAGTTGCGGAAGTGAAGCTTAAGCGTGTTTCGGCTAACGCCCGTCAATTTGATGGCATCGCCGATCGTGACGCGTCCATGCTCACGGGCAAATTCGACGATCCGCAAAGACAGGTCGGGCAAGGCGGCCAGCACTATTCTTTCGCGTTCGACCTTCTTTTCCAGGCGCCGAACTTGCTCGGCCAACGAGCGCAGGAAGAAAGCCAGCCACGGTTGCCAGTTGGGCGCATCCGATCGGATTGAGCCCTGCGTCTGCCGCAAGGCCAGGTAGTAGGACTCCTTGTTGAGCTCGATCACGCTTTCCAGTGAGCTGTACGGCACATAGGCATGGAGGGAGTCAGTGCGAAGCATAAAACTAATATCAAACCCAATAACACCCATTTATTAAAAAGAAGTAGCTCAGCGTTTCAACTGCGCGTAAAAGTTCTCGTGCGGCCCGACACCCAACAAGATCACAGCCTCAGGTGCCTGCTTGTTGGGGCTCAGTTCATATGCCAGCAAAGTTTCCTGGTTGTTCAGCTTGAATTTGTAGACAAAAACGCCTGCCAAATCTCCCCGCTTTTCTTCTCCAAGCTTGGGGTTGGTGGCAATGTTTTTCACCGCTTGGTCCAGTGCCTTCTTGTCTCTGGCGTGCAGTTTTTTGGCAGTGCGTGCAAACGACGGCGATGCATAAACATTCAGTGGCATCAGGTCACCCGAACTGGTACGGCTCGGCCATGTCAGCCTTTACCTCTTCGCGCGAGAGTATGGTGTCTTGAATCAGTCGCAATGGCAGTTCCGGATTCTCCAGAACGGCCTTGCCGATACGGGCCCAATATTCAATCTGTTTGGGTACTGAGCGATGCTCCGCCGCCGCGTGAGGCTTGGCGTCTTCCACCAGTTCATCCGATAGTTTCAATGCAACTGCCATGGTTTTTCTCCTGTTTTAAGTGGTGCATTATGAGCCTATATGCAACCTTTTGCAACTTTTGGTTTTTGTGGGGTCGACTTCAGCCGACAAAGGCAGGTGCAAGGTCGTCCCACATGTTTCATTGGCAGCACCCTGTGGGCGCGGCGCCCCCGCCGCGATGGTTCCCTGCCCATCAAAACTTTGCTGGTGTTGGGCCTTTTAATGTTCTATTCGCTTCAGGTCGCGGTAGGCGCCGGCGGCACATTTCGCAGGCAATCAGCGTGTGGACGTCTGCATGGGTAAGGCCGGTGTGCTGGCCGGACAACTGACTTATGCCAAGCAGGGTCAGCGTGTCATTGCGCGCGCGTTTGAACATGAGGCGTCGCGGGATGCACGCGCTGCGCTGGCGTAGACCGGGCAGGTGCAAGTCTGCCCTCCACGGTTCACGGCGCGCTTGCGTTGAGCAACCAGTCTGCTGCCAAGTGAAGTTGTATTTGGGGCGGCAGCGCGTTGCTCTTGGGCGGGTTGAGGGCGATGATTTGTAACGCGGCGCTGGGCCAAGCCTGCGCGGCGTCTTGCAGCGCACGCATTTCACGCGCCAGGGTGTCGGGGTTGTCGAGGTCGGCGCAGACCTGGATCAGGGTGTCGGCGCCGGTTATGCCACGCGCATAAAAGTCCACCTCAAAACCTGCCGGAGTGCGCACATAGTTGACCTGGTTGCCACGGCGCTGCAGTTCTTGCAAGACGGCTGTCTCCAGGGCGCGCCCCACATTGGCCTTGCCGGAGCGGTCAAACAGGGCGATCAAGCCGGTGTCTACCGGGTATACCTTGCGCGGGTTGACCTGCCTGCGGCGCTCGGAGTCTGTGGCAAGGTCAAGGCTGCTTAACAAGAAAGCATCTTCCAGGTGCGCCAAGTAGCTGTGCAGTGTGTCCTTGCCGACTGCGACGCCGCGCGATTTGAGGTCGGCATGGAACTTGTTGATGCTGAATGCACCCGCTGCATTGCCCAGGAGTTGACGCACCATCCAATGCAAAACCTGCGGCTGACTGAGGTTGTGGCGCTCTACCACGTCGCGCAGCAGCACCACATCGACATAGGTGCGCAGCAGCTCAAAGCGGTTGCGGCTGTCAAGCCCCTGGGCTTCGGGGAAGCCGCCCTGGGCGAGGTAGTCTTGCAAGTCTTTGCCAAGTTGAGAGCGTTCGGCTTTGGTGAAGCGGTCTACCGGCTTGGCTGGTTCGCGGCCAGCGTGGCGCAGCATTTCGCGAAAACTGAACGGGCTGACAACGGCTTCCATGGCGCGGCCGCGCATGCTGGTGGCCACTTCACGGGAAAGCAGGCGCGCGGACGAGCCAGACAGGAAAAGTTCGATGTTTTCACTGTCAAGCAAGCGCCGTGCGAACAGTTCCCAGCCGGGTATGAGCTGGATTTCATCCAAAAAGAAAGCGGCTCGGCGGCCATCACGCCAGGCGGGGTTGAGTTGGTAATAAGTTTCAACGAGCAGGTCGAGGTCGTGGAGTTGCATGTCAGCAAGGCGTTCGTCTTCAAAGCTGAAATACAGCAAGCCCTCACGCGGCGTACCCTTGCTGTGCCGGTCAGCCAGAATTTGCCACAGCAGGCTGGTCTTGCCTGCCCGCCGCATGCCAATGACCGCTGTGGCCTTGTCCTTGACGGAAGGCAACCAGACGTCACGGCGGGTCAGAATCGGCAATGGTGCCGCTTGGGCGTCAATGATTTTTTGGCGAATGACGGTGCGAAGTTGGCTTTCCATAGAAGATGATTCTATGCTTATTTGTCCTTATTAAAAGGATAAATAAGCGGGTTTCATGTTTGATCCTGTAGTTGTGGAGTCGACTTCAGTCGACCTGGCAGGTGCAAGTCTGCTCCACAGGGTTCATGCGCCGGTGTCTGTTCGTGAACCCTGTGGGAGCGGCGCCCTCGCCGCGATGGAACCTGGGCAGCCATCGGCCCGATGGCGATTTCTATGCCTGTGCCTTGGGCGAGAGTGTTGCAAGTCGAAGTCCTGGATGACCGACCGGCATGATTTGGGCGATTAGGGTGTGATTGCGCTCGACGATCACGGTCGCGCTGATGGTTTGCATGGTGCTACTTCCAGGCTGAATGTATTGATGCGTAGTAAACGTTTTCTAAGTATTTTGCTTCGCTTGCGTTGGGTGGCCGTCCGGCGCTAATATGAACGCGTTGGCAACTTTGCCAGCGTCCACCCCGCCCCCAAAATGAAGCATCAAAGAGTCTTGATCATCGACGACGAGCCCAGCGTCGTCCGGCTGGTGGCGGTGCAGCTGGAGCCCGCTGAGGGCGATGTTTTTGCCTACGACGTGGAGGTATTTGCCGACCCCCATGCGGCGCTGGAGCGGGCCAGAACCCAGGCGTTCGATGCCGTCATTTCAGACTATCGCATGCCCGCCATGGACGGCATTGCTTTTCTGAAGGCGTTCACTGCGCTGCAGCCACACTGTGCGCGCCTGGTGCTGAGCGGGCGCAGCGATGCCCACGCGGTGTTGCGTATGGTGGAGGAGGCGGCCATTCACCGTTTTGTGGCCAAGCCCTGGAGTCGCGCGGAGCTGGTGGCCATGCTCAACGAAGCCATTGCCAGTGTTGGCAAGCCTGTGCACGCCAAGGCCATCACCTTGCCGCACCCCACGTCGACCACGTTGCGCACTTCGTCTTTGCTGGCCGAGCTGTCTGATGCCACGCTGGAGCGCCTGGCCATGGTGGCAGACTGGCAGGTTTATGCGCCAACCGACGTCATCTTGCAGCAAAGCGAGGAGTCCAACTCGGTCTATTTCGTGATTTCCGGCTA
>JBASJO010000400.1:0-1928 GCA_049655365.1 Rhodoferax sp.
GATCAGGCGGGCGGGGTTCACCGGCTTGACCATGTAGCGGCTGGCGCCGGCGCGGTAGGCGGCCAGGCGCGCCGCCAGGTCATCGCGCACCGAAACGAACACCACGGGCGGGCAGCGTGCCTGACCGGCCACAAATTCTGCCATCAGTTCGGCGCCGGCGGTGTCGCCCTCGGGAAAGACCATGTCCACCACCACAGCAGCCGGACGTTCCGCATCCGCGACAGCGCAGGCGGCGCGGAAATCGGACAGGGTGGTGAATACCTGCACCCGATAGCCATCATCGCGCAGGATCTGGCTCAGGTGTTCAGCCTGGGTCGGATCGTCTTCGACCAGGTGGATGAGCGGGGAACGAGTGAAGCGCGGCACCTCTGCGGGTGGCGTCAGGCTGGGCGCATCGGACCTCAGTCGCATGCGCGCCAGACGATCGAGGCGCTCAAGTTCGGACCCGATGGCCTGCCATGGCGCCACATCGGGCGCAGTGCCGGTCTGGATCAGGGCTGCCAGCCGGATTTCCAACTGGCGCGCGGCGTCCGAAAGCGACTGCAAGCCGAACGTTCCGGCCGACCCGGTCAGGCCATGCAGCAGCCGGTGCAAGGCCTCAGCCTGCGCGGGTTGCCAGGCTGACAGGGACAGTTGCTGGTAATGAAAGCGCAACGCATCCAGCCGCACCGGGAGTTGGTCAAGCTTCTGCTGGCGCAGCTCGGCCAGGGGATTGGATAGGGGGTGCATGCGGGCTGGAATGTAATATTTGCAGGTGTCGATGTAGCTTATCGGCAATTTTGCAGATTTCTTGAGGTCCCGCGCGAAGGCCTGCGCATGTCACAGGCAGTGAGCCCGGGATCGGCGGGCAGGGCCTTGTCTTGCCTGAATGCCATAATCATTTGCCCTGTCAGTTGTTTTCTTGTTGATCATTTTGCTGTACTTTTCATGACTCTCAAAATTTCCGTGGCCCAACTCAATCTGGTGGTGGGTGACATGGCTGGCAATGCCGAAAAAATTGTGGTGGCCGCCCGGACTGCCTACCAGCAGGGTGCTCGCCTGGTGCTGACCCCCGAGTTGTCTATTTGCGGCTATGCCGCCGAGGATCTGTTTTTGCGTCAGGCCTTCACCGATGCCTGTGATGATGCCGTGAAAGCGGTGGCACTTGCACTGGCCGATTTGAAAGACCTCAGTGTGGTGGTGGGGCACCCGACCGGCGGCGACCAGCGCACGCGCTCGGTGGCGGTGCAAAGCCGTTTTAACGCGGCCAGCGTGCTGTGCGAGGGCCGGGTGGTGGCGACCTATGCCAAGCGTGAGCTGCCCAACTACCAGGTGTTTGATGAGCGCCGTTATTTCACACCGGGGCAGGGTGTCTGTGTGTTCGAGGCCGGTGCGCCGGGTGAGCGGGTCAAGGTGGGGCTGCTGATTTGCGAGGATGCCTGGTTTGAACGCCCGGCATTGGATGCGGCGCGGGCCGGCGCCGAGTTGCTGGCGGTCATCAACGCGTCGCCGTTTCATGTCGGCAAAGGCAACGAGCGTGAACAGATGATGCGCGAGCGGGTGCTGGCCTGCGGGCTGCCGCTGGTTTATGCCCATCTGGTGGGCGGGCAGGATGAGGTGGTGTTTGAAGGCCATTCGTTTGCGCTCAATGCCGATGGTTCGCTGGCGGCGCGGGCGCCCAGTTTCATCGAGGACAACTTGCTGGTGCAGGTGCAGCGCACGCCAGCGGCGCTGCAACTGGCAGGTGCCGTGGCACCCGAGCGCTCTCTGGATGCTGATTTGTGGGACGCCCTGGTGTTGGGGGTGCGGGATTACATTGGCAAAAATGGCTTTCCCAGCGTGCTGCTGGGTTTGTCAGGCGGGATTGACTCGGCGCTGGTGCTGGCCATTGCCGTGGATGCGCTGGGCAAAGACCGGGTGCGCGCGGTGATGATGCCCTCACCCTACAC
>JBASJO010000401.1:0-2323 GCA_049655365.1 Rhodoferax sp.
GAGCAAAACGCGCAGCGCTTGAGTGGTGTTGAAGAGCGTCGTGCCAGCCACATCCTGATCACTGCACCTAAGGATGCTGCCGCTGCCGAGCGTGAAAAAGCAAAACTCAAGGCCGAAGAGTTGCTGACGACGGTGCGTGCCAACCCATCCGGGTTTGCCGACCTGGCCCGCAAGAACTCTCAGGATCCCGGCTCTGCCGCCAAGGGTGGTGACCTGGAATTTTTTGCCCGCGGGGCCATGGTGAAACCGTTTGAAGACGCTGCCTTTGCGATGAAAAAGGGGGCTATCAGTGACGTGGTGGAGTCTGACTTTGGTTTTCACATCATCCAGCTCACCGACATCAAACTGCCGCAACAACGCTCCTTTGACGAGCTTCGGGCGGGCCTTGAAGCTGACCTGAAGGGTCAGCAAGCGCAACGCAAGTTTGCAGAAATTGCCGAGATTTTCACCAACACGGTGTACGAGCAGTCTGACAGCCTGAAGCCGGTGGCTGACAAGCTCAAACTCGAGATCAAAACCGCCGACAAGGTGACGCGCCAGCCTGTACCGGGCGTCTCGGGTGTGCTGACCAACGAGAAATTCCTCAGTGCCTTGTTTTCAGCCGATACCCTGAGCAACAAGCGCAACACCGAGGCGATTGAAACGGCTGCCAGTCAATTGGTTGCGGGGCGTGTGGTGACACATCAGCCAGCCCGGACGCTGCCCTTGGCCGAAGTCAAAGCGCAGGTTCAGGCCCAGGTGCTTGCCACCCAAGCTGCCGAGTTGGCGAAAAAAGAAGGTGCAGAGAAACTGGCGCTGTGGCAAGCAGGGACTGCTCCTGCAAATCTGCCAGCTGCCCAGGTCGTGTCGCGTGACCAGGCGCTCAATTTGCCAGCGCCGGTGCTGCTGGCTGCGTTGCGGGTCGACACTGCCAAGTTACCCGCCTGGGCTGGTGTTGATTTGGGTCCGCAAGGTTACGCCGTCGTTCGGGTCAACCGGGTGGTAGCGCGTGAAGCTGCGGCACAAGCCAGTTTGGTCCAGAGCCGTGGCCAGTATGCGCAATGGTGGACGGGCGCTGAGTCGCAAGCCTATTACGCCTTGCTCAAGGAAAAACTCAAAGCTGAAATCCTGGTTCCCAATCCAGAGAAAAAACAATAGACTGTCCGGTGATTTTCAAGCTGAGCTATCGATGGTTTTGAGGTCAGCCTGAAGTTTCATCGGTTATAATTTTGCCCACGGTGGCTGTAGCTCAGTTGGTAGAGTCCAGGATTGTGATTCCTGTTGTCGTGGGTTCGAGCCCCATCAGCCACCCCAGTATCCAAAGAAAGCCCACTATCAAAATGGTAGTGGGCTTTCTTCATGGGGGATTTCAATGAAAGTCCCGACTCGGTGCGGCGAGGCGCCCCAGCCAATGCGTCAAATCCACCAGATGCTGTGCGATTAAATTGCCCACCTCGCCTTCGCGCTGCCAGGTGCCGTAAACGCCCAGCAGCTTGGCGTTCATCAATGCCTGGCGCTGCCGCTCGCGCACACTTTTCCAGACGATGACCTGCACGCTGCCGTGTTCGTCCTCCAGTGAGACAAAAACCACGCCCTTGGCGGTGCCCGGTTGCTGCCGCAGGGTCACGATGCCACAGGCGCGCACGAGGCGCCCATCGGGCAGGTCGCGCAAGGCTTGCGATGACTGGAAACGCATGGCGTTCAGGCGCTGCCGCAACAGCGCCATCGGGTGGCGCCTGAGCGTGAGCCCGAGGGCGGCGTAGTCAAACACAATTTCTTCGTCCTCGGGCGCCTCGGGCAACTCAAGCAACTCTTCTTCCACGGGCGCATCGCGTAACAGCAGGGGCGGCGCATGCAAGGCCGCAGCGTCCCAGACCTGTTGCCGGCGGTGCCCCGACAGGCTGGCTAGGGCATCGGCCGCGGCCAGCAATTTCATTTCAAACTGCTCCAGTTGGGCACGGCGCGACAGGTCTTCTGCGCTGTCAAAGGGCTCATGCGCGCGCGCGGCCACAATGCGCGCGGCGGATGTGCGCTTGAGCCCGGCAACCAGGTTCAAGCCCAGGCGCACCGCCGGTGCATGGGGCAAGTCCTCCAGCGTGGCGCCCCAAGCGCTGAACATCACATCCACCGCCCGCACCACCACACCATGGCGCTTGGCGTCTTGCACCAACTGGCTGGGCGAGTAAAAGCCCAGCGGCTGGGAGTTGAGCATGGCGGCCAGAAAAGCTGCTGGCTCGGCCTGTTTGAGCCAGCAACTGGCATACACCAGCAAGGCAAACGAGGCGGCATGGGACTCCGGGAAGCCGTATTCGCTGAAGCCCTTGATCTGCTCAAAAATCTGCAC
>JBASJO010000402.1:0-2696 GCA_049655365.1 Rhodoferax sp.
TTTTGCTGTCCTTTGGTTTGCTGCAGGCCAACACCGGCGACTACACCTTTGCCAACATGCGCGCGCAGCACCTTACGCCTTTCTGGGGTTCGGTGGCCTTCTGTCTGTCGGTGTTTGGCTTTGGCGCCAAGGCGGGCCTGTTGCCGCTGCATGTCTGGCTGCCTGAAGCGCACCCGGCGGCACCGTCGCCGTTCTCAGCCTTGATGAGTGGGGTCATGCTCAAGATTGCCCTGTACGGCATTCTTCGCGTGGCGTTTGATTTGCTGCAGGAGCAGATCTGGTGGTGGGGCGTGTTGCTGATGGGGCTGGGCCTGGTCACAGCGCTGTTTGGCGTGGTGTTCTCGACCGTGCAGGTCGAGATGAAGCGTTTGCTGGCCTACTCGAGCATTGAAAACATCGGTCTGATGTGTGCTGGTTTGGGCTTGTCGCTGTTGTTCCTGGCCTATGACATGAAGGCCTTGTCGGCGCTGGCACTGACCGCCTCGCTGTACCACATGCTGGCCCACGCCTTTTTCAAAAGCCTGCTGTTTTGCAGCACTGGCGCGGTGATGCACGCCACCGGTGAGCGCAGCCTGGGTAAATTGGGCGGCCTGATGCGCTACATGCCCTGGGTGGCCTGGCCCACCCTGATCGGCGTGCTGGCCTGTGCCGGTTTGCCGCCGTTTGGCGGCTTTGTCGCCGAATGGCTGTTGCTGCAGAGTTTCCTGTTCACCACCGGTCTGCCCAGTTCCACTCTTGACATGCTGGTGCCGGTGATGGCCGCGCTGATTGCGTTGATCGCAGCGCTCTCGGGCTACACCATGGTCAAGTACTTTGGCGTGATTTTCCTGGGCCAGCCGCGCGAGGAAAGCCTGTGCAAAGCGCACGATGCCGGCCGCTGGGAACGTCTGGGCATGCTTTGGCTGGTGCTGGGCTGTGTCGTGCTGGGCCTGTTCCCCAACCAGGTCATTGCCCTGATCGACCCAGCCACCCACTTGCTGGTGGGTGCGGGCCTGGCGCACACCGTGGCCGACAGCGGCTGGCTGCTGGTCCCGGTGGCGGTGGAACGCGCCAGCTACGCGCCGGCCATCTTTTTACTGGGCGTGCTGGCCAGTTTTGGCCTGGCGTTTTTGCTGGTGCGCAAGCTCTACCATGGGCGCCTGCGCCGGGTGCCGCCCTGGGACTGTGGCTACCCGTGGCAAACCCCGCGCATGCAGGACACCGCCGAAGGTTTCGGGCAACCGATCCGGCAGATCTTCGAGCCCTTCTTTCGCATCAAGCGGCAACTCCCAACCGCCTTCGATGCGCAACCGAGCTACAAGGTCACGCTGGAAGACCCGCTGTGGCATGGCTTGTATTTGCCCATTGCCAGGCTGGTTGAACGGGTTTCCAAATTGGTTGGCTTGTTGCAGCAGGGCCGCATTTCGGTCTACCTGATGTACAGCTTTGTCACGCTGATCGTGGTGCTGCTGGTGGTGAAACGATGAGCTGGCTCGGTGTTTTTTCGCAATTGCTGGCGCTCGTGACAGCGCTGCTGCTGGCACCCCTGCTCACGGGCTGGGTCAACCAGTGTCGCGCGTGGTTGCAAAACAAGTCGGCCCCTGACTTGCTGCAGCCCTACCGCACCTTGCACAAGTTGTTCAACAAGGAATCGGTGATGGCTGAGCATGCCTCGCCCTTGTACCGCACCGCGCCCTACCTGATTTTCAGCTGCATGGCGCTGGCCTGCGCCATTGTGCCCACGCTGTCCACCGACCTGCCGCTGTCGCCGGCGGCCGATGCGATTGCGCTGGTGGGTTTGTTTGCGCTGGCGCGGGTCTTCATTTCACTGGCGGCCATGGACGTCGGCACCGCCTTTGGCAGCTTGGGCGCGCGGCGTGAAATGCTGGTCGGGTTCCTGGCCGAACCGGCCCTGCTGATGGTGCTGTTTTGTGCCTCGATGATCACGCGCTCCACCTCGCTCACCACCATGGTCGAAACGCTGGCGCACCGGGAACTGGCCATTTACCCCAGCCTGCTGCTGGCGGGCGTGGCCTTCACCCTGGTGTCGCTGGCCGAAAACGCCCGCGTGCCGGTGGACAACCCCGACACCCACCTGGAACTCACCATGATCCACGAGGCCATGATCCTGGAGTATTCCGCGCGTCACCTGGCCTTGCTGGAATGGGCCGCCAGCCTGAAACTGTTTGCGTACTCCTGCATCGGGCTGGCGCTGTTTTTCCCGTGGGGGGTGGCCGACGCCAACTCACCCATGGTGCTGCTGCTGGCCTTGCCCTTCCTGGTGGTCAAGCTGGCGGTGGGTGGCGTGGTGCTGGCGCTGATTGAAACCCTGAGTGCCAAGATGCGCATCTTCCGCGTGCCCGAATTTCTGGGCACGGCTTTTCTGGTGGCGGTGATTGGTCTGCTGGTCAATGTCTTGCTGGGGGTCGGATGATCAAATTTGCCCCCCAGCTGATCAACCTGTTTGCCACCCTGATCCTGCTGTTGTCGTTTGCCATGATCTCGCAACGGCGCATCGTCTCGCTGATCAACCTGTTCATGATGCAGGGTGTGGCGCTGGTGATCACCTCGTTTTTACTGGGTTACGTCACCCGGCAACCCGACCTGTATGTGTCGGGCGGGATCACGCTGGTACTCAAGGTGATTTTCATTCCCTGGATGCTGCACCGCATGATCCGCAAGCTCAATGTGCGCTGGGACATCGAGACCCTGCTCAA
>JBASJO010000403.1:0-3037 GCA_049655365.1 Rhodoferax sp.
GCCAGCAGCTTGCGCGCGCAGGCCAGGTAAGCCACATCAGAATAGACCTTGCGCGTGTACACCGGGTAACCGTCCAGCCCATCAAGCTGGGCACGTTTGATTTCAGCGTCCCAGTAGGCGCCCTTGACCAGTCGGATCATCAGGCGGTGGCCGCTGCGCCGCGCCAGATCAACCAGGTAGTCAACCACAAAGGGGCAGCGTTTCAGATAGGCCTGCACCACAAAACCGATGCCGTTCCAGCCCTTGAGGCGGGGGTCGAAACACAGGCTCTCCAGCAGGTCCAAAGAGAGCTCCAGCCGGTCGGATTCTTCCGCGTCGATGTTGATGGCGATGTCGTACTGACGCGCCAGCAGGGCCAGTTTGGTCAGGCGCGGCAGCAGTTCAGCCATGACACGGTCGCGCTGGGAACGGCTGTAGCGCGTGTGCAGGGCGGAGAGCTTGACCGAGATGCCAGGACCTTCAAAAATACCGCGGCCGTTGGAAGCCATGCCAATGGCCCGGATCGACTGCTCATAAGACGCCACGTAGCGCTCGGCGTCCGCCTCGGTGGTGGCGGCCTCGCCCAGCATGTCGTAGGAATAACGAAAGCCCTTTTTCTCGAGGCCGCGGCTGTTGGCCAGGGCTTCGGAAATGGTTTGCCCGGTGACGAACTGCTCGCCCATGAGCTTCATGGCGCGGTGCACACCCTGGCGAATCAGCGGCTCGCCGCCCTTGCCGATCAGGCGCGTCAGCGCGCTGGCCATGCTTTTTTCGCTCGCGGTGGCGGTGAGCTTGCCGGTCAGCATCAGCCCCCAGACGGCGGCGTTGACGAACATCGACGGCGAGTTGCCCAGATGCGCGTGCCAGTCGCCATGGCTGATCTTGTCGCGAATCAGCGCGTCGCGGGTGGCGTTGTCCGGGATGCGCAACAGCGCCTCGGCCATGCACATCAGCGCCACGCCCTCCTGGCTGGACAACGAAAACTCCTGCACCAGCGCTTCGACGCCGCCACTGCTCTGATTGGCGCGCAAGCCTTCCACCAGTCGGGTGGCCACGGCTTCGATTGCCACCCGTTGTGCCGGGTCGGTCACATGGGCCAGTTGCACCAGCAATGGCAGGCATTCGGGCTCGGGCCGGTGCCAGGCAGCGGTGATGGCGGCGCGCAGGTCGGTCTGCGGCAGCACGTTTTGCGCCCAGTCCAGAAAGGGTTGCGGTGCAAGCGTTGACACCGTGACGACCGGACTCAACTCGTCGGTTTCATCGGCATTTTTCGATTCGCCAGAACGGGTTGCACCTGGAGTGGTCAGCGGCGGCAACTGATCCCGCTCGACACTCTCCACGTACTGAAGCACCGCCTGCTTGATGAGCCAGTGCGGGGTTTTGCCCTGCACACTGGCGGCGTCCTTGATGCGTGAACGAAGGGATTCGTCAACCTTGATACCAAGTGTGACAGTGGCCATGGGTGCAACTTTTTAAAGTGGGTTGCACTTATTTTACTTAAAGTGCAACCCGCTTAAACGAGGGATAACCCTCAGGTTGCACCTTTTAAGCCTTCACACAATCCGCAAAGTAATGCACCTGGCCATCCGCACCCACCTCTTCCACCAGCCCGTGGATGTCGGTCTCGAAACCCGGGCACTGGCGGTTGAACTCGCGAGAGAACTTGAGGTAATCCACGATTTTCTTGTTGAACACCTCGCCCGGAATCAGCAGTGGAATACCCGGCGGGTAAGGTGTCACCAGGCCCACGGTGACGCGGCCTTCGAGCTGGTCGATCTCGACACGCTCGGTCTTGCGCAGCGCAATGTGGGCGTAGGCGTCGCTCGGTTTCATGGCGGGGGTGAGGTCGCTCAGGTACATGTCGGTGGTCAGGCGCGCAATGTCGTACCTGGCATAGAGCTGATGGATGTGCTGGCACAGATCGGCCAGGCCCATGTCTTCGTATTTGGGGTACTTCTGGCAAAACTCGGGCAGGATGCGCCACATGGCCTGGTTCTTGGCGTAGTCGTCCTTGAACTGTTGCAGTGCGGTCAGCATGCTGTTCCAGCGGCCCTTGGTGATGCCGATGGTGAACATGATGAAAAAGCTGTAAAGCCCGGTCTTTTCCACCACCACGCCGTGCTCGGCCAGGAACTTGGTCACGATGCTGGCCGGAATGCCGGTCTTGGCAAATTTTCCGTTCAGGTCCATGCCGGGCGTCACCACGGTGGACTTGATCGGGTCGAGCATGTTGAAGCCGGTGGCCATCTTGCCAAAGCCGTGCCAGTTGACGCCCGCCTTGATGGTGCGCGACTCGCCCTTGATGATCCAGTCATCGGCGCGGCCAATGCCCTCCTCCACCAGTTTGTCCGGCCCCCAGACCTTGAACCACCAGTCGGTGCCGTAGTCGTCGTCAATCTGGCGCATGGCCCGGCGGAAGTCCAGCGCCTCCGCAATACTTTCCTCCACCAGCGCGGTGCCGCCGGGCGGCTCAATCATGGCCGCGGCCACGTCGCAACTGGCAATGATGCTGTACTGCGGGGAGGTCGAGGTGTGCATCAGGTACGCCTCGTTGAACAGGTGTTTGTCGAGCTTGACGGTTTGCGAGTTCTGCACCAGCACATGGCTGGCCTGGCTGATGCCGGCGAGCAGCTTGTGAATGGATTGCGTGGCGTAAACCATGGCCTTTTTCGGTCGCGCCCGGTTCTTGCCCATGGCGTGGTAGGTGCCGTAAAACGGGTGGAACGCCGCGTGCGGCAGCCAGGCCTCGTCAAAATGGATGTTTTCCACGTAGCCGTCGAGCATGTTCTTGACGGTTTCGGTGTTGTACAGCACGCCGTCGTAGGTCGATTGCGTCAGCGTCAGCACGCGCGGCTTGATCTGGTTCACGTCGATATCGGGCAAATGCTCCTTGATCAGCGGGTTGGCCCTGATCTTGGCCTTGATGGTGGCGGGCTCGAACTCGCTCTTGGGGATCGGGCCGATGATGCCGAAGTGATTGCGCGTGGGCTTCAAAAACACCGGGATCGCACCGGTCATGATGATGGCGTGCAGGATCGACTTGTGGCAGTTGCGGTCC
>JBASJO010000404.1:0-3278 GCA_049655365.1 Rhodoferax sp.
CAGCGCGCGTGCTGTAGCTGTCGGGGTGCAGGTCGTGCGCGACCAAGGCTGGTTGGGTATCAAGCAGGGCGCACAGACCTTGCACGGTTTCATCCAGAAATTCGCAGCTTGCCGCGTTGTCCAGGTCGCCGATGTGCGGGGACAAAAATGCTTCATCGCCCCGGGTCACGCAGACGGTGTTCTTGAGGTGGGCACCAAAGGCCAGCACCGATGGCCCGGCATGCGGAAGGCGGATGGCGGCCGGCGCGTAGCCACGACTGCGGCGCACAAACTGCCAGGTGTCGCTCACGGGGCGAATCACGCTGTCATCGCAGCGCGCCACGATGTCGCGGTCATGGTCCAGCAAGGCGTCGGCGATGCCTGCGAGCCGGGTGTTGGCCTCAGCCGTGTCGCGCACGATGGGCTCGTCGCCCGGATTGGCGCTGGTCATCACCAGCACCAGGGCCTGTGGTTCGGTCAACCAGGTGCTGCCCGCGGGGCGTCCCGCGGCTTCATGGAACAGCAGGTAATGGATCGGCGTGGTCGGCAGCATCACGCCCAGGCTCAGCAGGCCCGGGGCGACGCCGGGTAGAGCGGCCGCACAAGCTGCAGTGGTCGGCAGCAGCACGATGGGACGCTCGCGGCTTGCCAGCTGGGCAAGTTCGGTCGGCGAGAGGTTCGCCAAGGGCGCCACGCTGGCCGCATTGGCCAGCATCACGGCCAAGGGTTTGGCTTCTCGAATTTTTCGCAAGCGCAGTCGCGCCACGGCGTCAGCATTTCGTGCGTCACAGGCCAGATGAAAGCCGCCCAGGCCCTTGATGGCGACGATGCTGCCGGTTTGCAGCAGGCGCAAACTTTGCGCGATGGGGTCGCCGGCGATGGTCTGGCCTCGTGCATCCGTCAAACTCAGGCGCGGGCCGCATTGCGGACAACAGGTGGTCTCGGCGTGAAAGCGCCGGTTGGCGGGGGCAGTGTATTCAGCACTGCAGGCCGGACACAGCGGGAACGCCGCCATGCTGGTCTGCGGCCGGTCGTAGGGCAGGGCGCGCGTGACGGTAAAGCGCGGGCCGCAGTGGGTGCAGGTGATGAAGGCATGGCGATAACGTCGACTTGAGGTGTCGAACAACTCGTCAAGGCAATCGGCACAGACCGCCACGTCGGGGCCAATCGCCGTGGCGGCCTGGCCCGATTGGCTGGCGATGATGCTGAACGCGGTGAAGGACTCTGCCGCCAGGTCCCGCGTCTGCACGCTGTCAACACGTGCCAGCGGTGGGGCATCGTTGCGCAGGCGCGCTCGCAATTCAGTCAAGGCGGAAGGGCTGCCCTGAGCCAGGATTTCAACGCCCTGGGCATCATTGCGCACCCAGCCGCTCAGGTTGAGTTGCTGCGCCAGTCGCCAGACAAAGGGCCTGAAACCGACGCCTTGAACAATGCCGGTGACGCGGATGTGCTGGGTCTGCAAAGTCAATGCCGTCGAACAGCACGCGCCTGGGCCACGCCCTTGCGCAAAAATTCCAGCCATTCCTCCATGCCTGCGCCACTGGTGGCAGAGACTTGAATCACCTTGATCTCGGGGTTGACCCGGCGCGCATAGCCAATGGCGGCCTCCAGGTCGTAATTCAGGTAGGGCAGCAGGTCGGTCTTGTTGAGCAGCATCAGGCTGGCGGCGCGAAACATGTCGGGGTACTTGATGGGTTTGTCCTCGCCCTCGGTGACCGACAAGATCACCACCTTGTGCGCTTCGCCCAAGTCGAACGCTGCCGGGCACACCAGGTTGCCGACGTTTTCGATCATGAGCAGGGACTCTTCGGACAGTTTGAGCTGAGCCATGGCGTGGCCCACCATGTGGGCATCCAGGTGGCAGCCCTTGCCGGTGTTGATCTGAATCGCCTGCGCACCGGTGGCGCGAATGCGGTCGGCGTCCTGGCTGGTCTGCTGGTCACCCTCGATCACGGCCACCGTCTGCTGATTCAACCGTTCGATGGTCTTGCACAGCAAGGTGGTTTTGCCCGAGCCGGGGCTGGAGACCAGGTTCAGCGCAAAAATGCCGCGCTCGGAAAGTTGCCGGCGGTTAGTCCGGGCATAGGCGTTATTTTTGGCCAGGATGTCCTGCTCGATTTGCACTCTGCGGCTGGGCGCGATGCCCGGAGCATGTGAATGTACCGGTACCGGGTCGTGCTCGTGCTCGTGGTCGTGGGGATGTTCGTGCGTATGGCTGCTGCCGTCGGCATGCACATGTTCATGGACGTGATCAGTGTGCGCTGCCGCGCCTTCAATCCTGACCTCCCCTTCACCGCAACCACACGTCACACACATCGCCTGTCTCCTCGTTTTAGTCCGTTGGGACCACGTTGGTGCTCAGCTTACCTCAAGTTCCTTCACCCGCATTTCAGTGCCGGCAGTCACTTGCAGCGGATAGCCGCCGCAGCTCGGGCAGGCGTCGAAGACCTCGGTCAGGGGCACGGTCCGGGCGCAGGCCTCACACCAACCCTGGCCGGGCAGGGCAATGATCTCCAGCCTGGCCCCGTCGGCGACCGTGTCGCGTGTGACCGCAGCAAAACAAAATGCCAGGGCTTCGGGCTCCACTCCCGAGAGCTGGCCAATTTCGAGCCAGACGGTGGTGACCTTTTTGAACTGGTCTTTGCGTGCTGCGTCCTCGATGAGTTGCAACACGCCTTCGGCCAGCGACATTTCGTGCATGGCGCAGCCTTGTGACCGCCTTCGCGCAGCTTACAGGTTGTCAGTAAAACTGCGCAGCTTGTCGGAGCGGCTGGGGTGCTTGAGCTTGCGCAGCGCCTTGGCCTCGATCTGGCGGATGCGCTCACGCGTCACGTCAAACTGCTTGCCTACCTCTTCGAGCGTGTGGTCGTTGGTCATCTCGATGCCGAAACGCATGCGCAGCACCTTGGCTTCGCGCGGCGTCAGGCTGTCCAGGATGTCCTTCACCACGTCGCGCAGGCCGGCTTGCATCGCGGCTTCCATGGGCGCGGTGTTGGCGCCGTCCTCGATGAAGTCGCCCAGGTGGCTGTCGTCGTCGTCACCGATTGGCGTCTCCATGGAGATCGGCTCCTTGGCGATCTTCATGATCTTGCGGATCTTGTCCTCGGGGATCTCCATGCGCTCGGCCAGCACCGACGCATCGGGCTCAAAACCAAACTCCTGCAGGTGCTGACGGCTGATGCGGTTCATCTTGTTGATGGTCTCGATCATGTGCACCGGAATCCGGATGGTGCGGGCCTGGTCGGCGATGCTGCGGGTGATGGCCTGGCGGATCCACCAGGTGGCATAGGTCGAGAACT
>JBASJO010000405.1:0-1969 GCA_049655365.1 Rhodoferax sp.
CACGTAGGCCAGTTGATTGCCGTCAGGCGACCAGGCAGGCGAAATGATGGGCTCCGGGCTGGCCAGCGCCGACTGCGCATTTTCGCCATCGGCATCTGCCACCCAAAGCTGGTAACGCTGCCCCGCCTTGGTCACGTAAGCAATGCGGGTTGAAAACACACCCTTGTCGCCGGTGAGTTTTTCATAGATGTCATCGGCCACGCGGTGCGCTGCAAGGCGCAAGTCAGGCAGGGTGACGGCAAAACTGCGGCCCCCCATGTCCTGCCCTTTCACCACGTCCCAGAGGCGGAAACGCACGTCAAAACGGCCGTCGGCCAGCTTGGTTACGCTGCCCGAGGCAAAGGCGTCAGCACCGGACTGCCGCAAGGCGGAAAGCTCAGGCCGCGAAGCCTCGTCAAAAACACCCGCTGGCGACGCGATCACCCGGAACTGGCCACTGCGTTCGAGGTCGGCCTTGATGATTTCAGAGATTTTTTGCGGCAGCGCGTCCTGGCCCTTGAAGGGTGCGATCACCACGGGGACTTGGGTCAAACCCACACCGGAGACTTCGATGCGGAACTGGGCGAGGGCCGGACTACAAACCAGGCAGGTCAGGAAATAGCAAAGGAAGCGTTTAATCATTGGTCCATTATTACAGTCTTGAGATCCGGGCATTGTCATTGAGCCGGGCCTGAGAATAGCCCAAAGTGGACCGAATCAACCCATTTTTAACACGCTCTTTGACACGTTGGGCATTCTGTGACGCCTTGTTACGATTTGCTTCCTGGTGCCACAGGTGAAACACCTCGGTGGCGCAAAACCCGTTTTTGCGCAGCACCCCGCTGTGATGCAGGCGCAAAACGAAGTCAGCATCTTCATGCCCCCAACCACTGAACGATTCATCAAAGCCATCGACCCGTTCAAAATCAGCTTTCCACACCCCCATATTGCAACTGCGAATGCCTTTCCAGGAAAACGCACGTTCGATACGACGAGGTAAATCAGGCAGACGCAACAGGTGCGTGAGCTTGCTGGCATGGCCAAGGACTCGTTGCCCGAGCCAGAAAAGCCAGGAACGGCCACAAATCTGCTCGGAACCTGCCAACACGCGCTGCGTCAGCTTGGGCGACAACAAAACCCGGCTACCGTTGACAAAAAATCCGGTTTGGGCGAGTGCCTTGTGCTGCGCAATAAAGTCACGCTCTGGCACACAATCACCATCCAGGAAAATGATGTACGGGCTGCTCGCCAAGGCCACGCCACGGTTTCGGATGCACGCGGCGGTAAAACCAACATCGGGATGCCAAACATGCACCAGCTTGAGCGCTTTGGCGTTGGCAGATTCAACGATGGGCCGCACATGCTCCTCACGGGAGCCATCGTCGGCAACGATCACCTCAAAATGCCGATCGCTCTGGCGCGACAGGCCGTCGAGAACGGCGAGCAATGCATCACTGCGGTTGTAGGTGGTGATCACCACGGAAACGGGATCGGAAGTATTCATTTTGGACTAGACTACAGCGCTGCCTTGGCTCAAAAGAGCGCATGCGCCGCAGAATACTAACATCACCCATGAGCAAAATTTCCGTCTACATCATCGCGTACAACGAAGCAGAAAAGGTGTCGGCGACCATCGAGAGCGTGCCGTGGGCTGACGAAATCGTTCTGGTTGACTCCTGGAGCACGGACGGCACACCCGAAATAGCCGCCAAGCTGGGCGCCCGTGTGGTTCAGGTGGACTTCAAAGGTTTTGGCGATTTGCGAAACCAGGCCATTGCAGCCTGCTCCCATGACTGGATATTCAGCCTCGATGCGGATGAGCGCTGCACGCCCGAAGTTGAAAATGAAATCCGGGCCATCACACAAGACCCCGCGGCTTTGGACGCCTACTGGGTACCGCGCCGCAACTTCTTCATGGGCCGCTGGATCAAGCACTCCGGCTGGTACCCCAACTACCGCCAGCCCCAGCTGTTCCGCAAGGGTCGCATGC
>JBASJO010000406.1:0-6103 GCA_049655365.1 Rhodoferax sp.
GCCCAGGACCGCGCGCGCATCGGCCAACGCGCGTTCATCGATGTCTATGCCCAGCAGGCGCTCAAACTGCGGGTGTTCACGCAGGCGCAGCAGCAACTCACCCGGCCCGCAACCCAGGTCAAGCACGCTGGCCGCGCCGCTATCCAAGAGCGCGCGCACCACTGCATCGAGTCGTTCAATATGCAACAGGGTGGACACGGTTCAGTGACTTTCTGCTAAAGTTCTCTTACAAGGTAAGAAATTGGAGTTGAAATGCAAACTGTAACCGTTTCCGAAAAAGGTCAGGTTGTTATCCCAGTGCAGATCCGGCGCCGCCTTGGCATTGCCCCAGGCTGTCAACTCAACTTCCACCTGGAGGGGCAAGTCATCCACGTCGAGATGAAGCGCCAGGTAGTGCCCTCGAAAGTTGAAGACGGCTTTGGCATGCTGGTGTGCAAGAAGCCTGGCAAGCGTCATTTGGCTGATTTTGATGTGGCGCTTGCCATGCGCGAGGCCACCAATGATCGCCCTTGACACCAATGTGCTGGCCCGTTTTTATGTGGACGACCCCACCGACCCCGAAGCAGCCAAGCAGCGTCCGGCGGCGCGCCGCCTGCTTGATGAATCACCCCAAATATTTGTGCCTTTAACGGTGGTACTCGAGTTCGAATGGGTCTTGCGGGCCCTTTACGGCTTTGCCACCGACGATTTTGTGCGGGTCATCCGGCACTTGCTTGGCCTGCCCAACGTCAGCGTTGAGGAATGGTCGCGCATCAACGATGCACTGGCCTGGCACAGTGAAGGGTTGGACTTTGCCGATGCGCTCCATTTGTCAGCCAGCAGCCACTGCACGGAATTCATCACCTTTGATGACCGACGCTTTGCGCGCCGCGCCAAGCATTTGGGCCTGCTGCCACCCGTCGTGGCACCGTGAAGTTGTTTACAATTTGATATTTGCATTACCGATTTGTAAAATGATCCCTCGCCAGGCCACCTCCACCCTTCAAGGACTTGCTCGGGGCTACCCTATTTTGGCCATCACCGGGCCACGCCAGTCCGGTAAAACCACGCTGGCCAAAAGCACCTTTCCCGGCAAACCCTATGTGTCGCTGGAAGACCTCGACACCCGGGCTTTTGCCACCGAAGACCCACGCGGCTTTTTGGCGCGTTATCCGCAGGGTGCCATTCTGGACGAGGTGCAGCGTTGCCCGGCCTTGTTTTCGTATTTGCAAACCCGAGTGGATGCAGACCAGCGCATGGGCGAATTTGTGCTGACCGGCTCGCAGCAGTTTGGCTTGTTGTCCAAGCTCACCCAAACACTGGCCGGGCGCGTTGGGCTGGTTCAACTGCTGCCGTTTTCAATCCGGGAGTTGGAACAAGCCGGGGTGGCGCTGAACAACCTGGACGAGCTGCTGTGGCGCGGCTTGTACCCACCCCTTTATGACCGCGACCTGGCACCGGCGCAGTGGTTTGCCAACTACGTGATGAGTTATGTGGAGCGCGACGTGCGCCAGCTTATTGAGGTGCAAAACCTGAGCCTGTTCCAGCGTTTTCTCAAAATGTGCGCCGCGCGTTGTGGTCAGTTGCTCAATATGTCGGCCATGGCCAATGATTGCGGCGTGAACCACAAAACCATTGCGGCCTGGTTGTCGGTGCTGGAGGCGGGTTATGTGGTGTTTTTGCTGCAGCCACACCACCGTAATTTTGGCAAACGCCTGGTGAAAACACCCAAATTGTATTTTCATGACACCGGTCTGGCGACTTATTTGATGGGCATTGCAGATGCGGGGCACCTGGCCATCCACTCGGCGCGTGGTGCACTGTTTGAGAACTGGGTCATCAGCGAACTGCTCAAACACCGCTACAACCAGGGTCTGGCCTCCAATCTGTATTTCTGGCGCAATAACACCGGCGATGAGGTCGACATAGTGATCGAACAGGGTGACAAGCTGCAACCCGTCGAAGTCAAATCTGGCCAGACCTTCCATGCTGACTTCTTGAGCGGGCTGAACAAGTGGGCCCGTTACGCGGGCGATGCAGCCATGCCAGCCCATCTGGTTTACGGTGGCGACAACGCCATGCTGCGTAGTGGCGTGCAGGTGCACTCCTGGCAAGATTTACACGGTCTTTCGACCTGACCTACTGAAACGCCACCTCGGCAAAGCTGCGCAATTTCCGGCTGTGAAGCTGGTCGATGCCCTGTTCGCGCAGCAACTCCAGCGCGCGGATGCCGATGCGCAGATGCTGGTCCACGCGCTCGCGGTAAAAGTGGTTGGCCATGCCGGGCAGCTTGATCTCACCATGCAGCGGCTTGTCGCTGACGCATAGCAGGGTGCCGTAGGGCACGCGAAAGCGGAAACCGTTGGCGGCAATGGTGGCGCTTTCCATGTCGAGCGCGACCGCCCGGCTCTGGCTGAAACGGCGCTGTGGGCCGTTGTCGGGCAACAGCTCCCAATTGCGGTTGTCGGTGGAGGCCACGGTGCCGGTGCGCATGATGCGCTTGAGTTCCGGCCCCTTGAGCCGGGTCACCTCCGACACGGCAGAGGCCAGCGCCACCTGAATTTCGGCCAGCGCGGGGATGGGCACCCACAACGGCAGTTCCTCGTCCAGCACATGGTCCTCGCGCACATAACCGTGCGCCAGCACGTAATCGCCCAACTGCTGGCTGCTACGCAAGCCGGCGCAATGACCCAGCATGATCCAGGCATGAGGACGCAAGACGGCAATGTGGTCGGTGATGGTCTTGGCATTGGCCGGGCCCACGCCAATATTGACCATGCTGATGCCGCTGCCGTCGGGGCGCACCAGGTGGTAGGCGGGCATTTGCGGCAACCTGGGCGGTGGTGGCATGGATTGCCGCGCCTCGCTCGCAATGACGGGGTTGGGATTCAAAGTATTCGCAATGACGGTAATTTTTTCAGTCACCACATTACCCGGCTCGACAAACGCGACATAGTCGCTGGCGGGATCCTGCATGGCCTCGTGGCCAAGCCGGACAAATTCATCAATGTAGAACTGGTAGTTGGTGAACAGCACAAAATTCTGACAATGCTCGGGGCCAGTGCCGGTGTAATGACGCAGGCGCTGCAGCGAGTAGTCCACCCGCGGTGCGGTAAACAGCGACAGGGGCAGCGGCTCGCCGGGCTTGGGCTCGAAGGTGCCGTTGGCAATGCCGTCGTCCATGGCGGCCAGGTCGGGCAGGTCAAACACGTCGCGCATCAGCTGGCGGCGTTGCTGGCTCAGGCTGCCCTCCACGTGGCCGTCCTCGGCAAAGGAAAAATGCACCGGAATCGGCTGGTTGCTGGTGCCCACTTCCAGTTCCACGCCATGGTTATCCAGCAACAGGGTGAACTGCGCCAGATAGTAGCTAGCGAACAGGTCAGGCCGGGTCAGCGTGGTCTCGAAGCGACCCGGGCCGGCCACAAAACCATAGCTCAGGCGCGCCGACTCGCTGGAGGTCTGGCGCGTCACGGTGTCGGTCTGCACCCGCACAAAAGGGTAGCAGCCGCGCACGTGGCCAGGCAGGTCTTCACCCGCCACATAGCGCTGCATGGCCTGGCGCAGGTGGGCAATGCTGTTGTCATAAATCAGCTGGGCCTGCGCCAAGGCAGCCGCCGGGTCGGTAAAGCGCATGGGCGCAATGAAAGCAGGCAGATAAGACATGTGCGCATTGTTCCACGACCGGGTGACATTGGCGCGGCCGGGCGTTTGGCAAAACTGCCATACTCTGCATCCAAGAATCCGATAACAACATAGTCATGCTGAAATTTACCTGTTGCAACGAAGTCCGCCAGTTTTCCGAAGGCACCCAGGCCCTGCTGCTGCGCGGCATCCAGCGCGGTTTTGAGCGCGAATGCCTGCGCATCGACCGCGCCGGCCAGCTCGTCAAAACGCCGCACCCCAGGGCGCTGGGCTCCAAACTGACCCACCCATGGATCACCACCGACTACGCCGAGGCACTGCTGGAATTCATCACGCCGCCGTCCAGCACGCCTGGCTTTCCACTGGCATTTTTAAAAGACATCCACCGCTTCAGCGCCCAGCAACTCGAAGGCGAGTTGCTCTGGGCGGGCTCCATGCCCTGCAAGATTGGCGCCGACGCCGACATTGCCATTGCCGACTACGGCCCCACCAACGCGGCGCGCTTCAAGATGGTGTACCGCGAAGGCCTGGGGCTGCGTTATGGCCGCGCCATGCAGACCATTGCCGGCGCGCACTACAACTGGTCGCTGCCGCAGGAATTCTGGCTCAGCCTGCGTGACTGCTGCGGCGGCGCACCCGAGGTGCAGGACTTCATCGACCAGCGCAGCTTTGGCCTGATCCGCAATTTCTTGCGTTATGGCTGGCTGGTGCCCTACCTGTTCGGCGCCTCACCGGCGCTGTGCCAGTCGTTTTTGCAGGGGCACCCCAGCGATTTGACCGAACTCGTGCCCGGCACCCTGCACGGCGCCTACGCCACCAGCCTGCGCATGAGCGACCTGGGGTACCAGAACCACGCGCAAGACAAACTCAACATCAACTTCAACTCGCTGGTCGAATACACCGATGGGCTGGAGGCAGCGATCCGCACACCGGACCCCTATTACGCCGAGCTGGGCGTGCGTGAAGGCGACCACTGGAAGCAGCTGAGCGACAGCCTGCTGCAGCTGGAGGCCGAGTTTTATGCCCCGATGCGGCCCAAGCGCATTGCCCCCAATGGCGAGCGTCCGGCCAAGGCGCTGCGTACCCTGGGCGTGCAGTACCTTGAAATGCGGCTGTTCGACCTGAACCCGTTCATTGACATCGGCATTGCGCCCGAGCAAAGCCTGTTTGCCGACGTGTTGATGCTGATGTGCCTGTTTCGCGCCAGCCCGCCCATCACCAGCCGCGAGCAAAGCGAAAACGACGAAAACAAACGCCGTGTGGTCACGCGTGGCCGCCAGCCCGGCCTGCAGCTGCTGGTACACAACCACGAGCAACCGTTGCGCGCACTGGCGCATGAGCTGTTTGACGACATGGCGCCGTTTGCCGCCATGCTCGACAGCGCCTATGGGGGTCAACACTACCAGGACGCGATGCGGGACTTGCGCCTGCGCATTGATGAGCCCGAACGCACGCCTTCGGCCCAGGTGCTGGAAGCCATCAAGCAGCACGGCGGCTACTTCAATTTTGCCTTCGAGATGTCAAAAACCCACACCCAGAGCCTGCAGGCCAGCGCCCTGCCCGCAGACACCCTGAGCGAGTTCAAAACCAGCGTGCAGGCGTCCCTGGCGGCGCAGCAGCGGCTGGACGCGGCGCCGCAAGAACCGTTTGAGGATTTTGTGGCCGCTTACTTTGCCTGAGCCTGCCCTTACTCCACCACCTTCACCAACTGCCCCACCCCAGGCGCGCCGCCGCCGTAAAAGCCATTGACCAGGCGCAACTGCGCTTCGGCCTGCGGCAGCGGTGAGCGCTGGGCCAACTGGGCAAAGCCGCCTGCGGGGTAAGCCGTGGTGCGCAAGATCCATGGCCGGGCGGCGCTGCGGTCTTGCGCCGTCATGGCCCGAAAACTGCCCTGCGCCTGTGCCAAACCGGCTCTGGCCTGCTGCAGCGCAGCGGCATTTTTGCCGGCGGGCACCATCACGAACACCGTGCCCCGGGGTCCGGTCACCAGCGTGGCATCGATCGACTGCTGGCCCTGGTTGGTGGCGCGGCTGCCGACAAAACGGGTGGCCTGAAGCCCATTGAGGCTCAGGCGCTCGGTACGGCCCTGGCTGGGTTTGAGCAGGTTGCGGATCACCTCGTCATGCGTGGCTCCCGCCTTCGGGGGTGCCACCTGGATCATCAGGGCGGCATCCCGGGCGGCATTGACCAGCGCCAACTGGCTGGCCTCATTCTGGATTTTCCAACCCGCGGGGGCGGTGAGCGCAATGCCCATGTCGGCGTGGTAAAAATGCTGGCCGCGCGTCAAGCCCTGGTCGGCACTCGCGCCATAGGCCATGCCGGCAATGGCCTGCAGGTAGCGGGCGCGGCCATCATCGGCGTACTGCCCCCTGAACTGCGTGGCCTGCTGACTGATTTGCTGCAGGCGCTGGTCGTTGCTCGGGTGCGAAGACAGCCAACTGCCCGAAGTTGGCGCCGCGCGGCCCTCGGCACGGGCCTGATC
>JBASJO010000407.1:0-3134 GCA_049655365.1 Rhodoferax sp.
TTGTCCTTGAGCTGGACTGATTTGCTCACGACATCAGCCACCGTGTAGGCGTTGGCGCCAGTGGCCTTGTCCACCTTGACGGGGGCTGCATCTGGCGCCGTGAGCATGGCCATTTTTGAGCCGAGTGCGCTCGGGCTGGCAGCACCAGCAGCGCCGCCCAGGCTGCCGAAGACGATGGTCGGGAAGGTTTTCTTGAGCGTTTTGCTTTCGAAATTGTTCATGACCATGGTGTTTTCAATCGTGACCGTGGCGCCTTTTTTGACTGCGGCGGTGCTGACGGCCACCCAGGTCTCGCCGTCTTTGGTCTTCAGCCGCAGGTAGGTGTAGCTGTCGACGTTCTTGACCTCCATGACTTCGCCACTGACCACCCCCTTGGCTTGTGCTTTGCTGGCCAGGGGGTCTGCTGCCCAGGCAGAGAACGATGCGGCGACGATGAGACTGGTGGCAATAAAGTGTTTCATGGGGTCTGGACGGTTTTGTGAAAGGAACAAAGCATAGCAGCCTGGGACGCAAGGGTGCTACCAGGCGCGCCAAAGCGCCATCACCAACAAGGTGCAAAAGGCCGCTACCAGATCGTCGAGCATGATGCCCCAGCCCGCCTTGCGCCAGGCGCTGGGATCGGTGTGTGGGTCGACCTGGTGGTAGAGCTGGTCGGCCCAGGCCACTGGCCCGGGTTTGACGGCATCAAAGAAGCGGAATAGGACAAAGGCTGCCAACTGCTCCCAAAAGCTGGTCGGGCTCACCAGCCACAGCACCAGCCAGAAAGCGGCTATTTCGTCCCACACGATGCTGCTGGGGTCCAGCGTGCGCAGGTGTCTGGCGGTGACCGTGCAGACCCACCAGCCAGCCAGCATGCTGACGACAATCAGCCAGCCCCATTGCGACTCGGTCAGGCGGTCTTGTAGCAGCACGAACAGCGCCCAGGCCCAGAGTGTGCCCACGGTGCCGGGGGCCTTGGGACTGAGCCCGGAGCCAAAGCCCAGCGCCATCACATGGGCCGGGTGCGCCATCATGAAACGGCCGGTCGGCACCAACGGGCCCAGTGGACGGGCCGTGACAGGCGGTATTTCAAGCACAGACTCGGGATCAAGCATGGTTGGATTATCGAGGCTGCGCTTGATCCGATTCAGGCAAAGTGATCAAAGGAAGCGTAATGATTGGGCAGCAGTTGGCCCTGTGCATCGAGCAGCCGCAAGCCCGGGCTGGCGTCAATCTGGCCGACCCGGTGCACCGGGGTCTGGCTGGCCTGGGCTGCGTGGGCCACGGCATCACGCTGATGGGGTGCGGCGGTAAACAGCAGCTCGTAGTCGTCGCCGCCAGCCAGTGCCAAGGTGCGCCACTGTTCGACCGAGAGAGCGATGTGACCGCCCGCTTCGCCAGCAAGCGGTCCGGGGTAACAAGCGATGCATTGCACCAGCGTGTCGACCTGCAAAGTCGCGCCCACTTGCGAGCATTCCAGAACATGCCCAAGGTCACCGATCAGGCCATCGCTGAGGTCAATGGCCGCGCTGGCAATGCCGCGCAGCGCCATGCCCAGCGCCACACGGGGCGTGGGTCGCTCCAGCCGCGCGCGCGCCGCCAGCAGCCAGGGTTCCGGGAGGGGTAATTTGCCTTGTTGCACGTTCAGTGCCAGCCGCGCGTCGCCCAGTGTGCCGCTGACATAGAGGTCGTCACCAGCACGGGCACCCGTGCGCAGCAGGGCCTGGGAGCGCCCATCGAGCACCGGCACTTCGCCAAACACCGTGATGCAGATGTTGAGCGGCCCGGCGGTGGTGTCGCCGCCAATGAGCTCGCAGCCGTGGGCATCGGCCAGTTCAAACAGGCCTTGGGCAAAGGCGGCCAGCCAGGACGCATCGGCCTCGGGCAGCGCCAGTGCCAGGGTGAACGCCAGCGGTTTGGCGCCGCAGGCGGCCAGGTCGCTCAGGTTGACGGCCAGTGCCTTGTGGCCCAGGCTGTGCGGGTCCACGTCGGCAAAAAAATGGCGGCCCTGCACCAGCATGTCGCAGGAAATCGCCAACTGGGTGCCAGGCGCGGGCTGCAACAGCGCACAGTCGTCGCCAATACCCAGCGCTGCGTGGCGCACCGGGCGCTTGAAGTAGCGTGCGATCAGATCGAACTCACCCATGCTTGTTGTCCTTGGCTTGACTGGCCGCGCTGGCGGGCCAAAAAAAACTGGGCCAGCGGGTGCGAATGCGGTGTCGGATGGCCTGGTAGATGCGGCTGCGGTCGACCCCACTGACGTTGTGCGCCTTGAGCGCCAACAGGAACGCCAAATAAAAGCTCACGCCCACGTTGAGCGCACCGGTGATGGCAATGCCGGCCACGCACCACCAGAACGCCCCTTGCTGCAGCAGGTCCGGCCCCAGACTGGCGGCGGCGGCGGCCAGTTGGCCGGTGGACAGCGTGACGTGGCGCACCTCCAGACCGAGACCAAAAAATGCCGCAAAGGCCGGCACCAGGCCCAACATCAGCCCGAGCGACACATTGGCCGCCAATCCCGAAATATTGTGGCGCATGAAGCTGGCCCAGCGCTCGGCCCTGGCTCGACCCAGCGCCGTGGTGACCTTGGGGTTGTAACGAATGACCGAATCCAGCCGGTGCAGCACAAACCAGTTTTCGGTCCAGCCCGCAATGATGCTTGACGCAAACAGCAGCACGCCGGTCAGGGCCGCAAACAAGGCCGTGGGCCCAAGCACGGTCAGGTCTTGCAAGACGTGTTTGGCCACGCTGGCATCAATCATGGGCGCGCCAAAAGCAAACCACAAGGCGCTGCTGATCAGCAGCACCGCCGGCGCCACCAGTGCCAGGTTGCCCACGATCGCCGCCACTTGCGAGCGCACCAGATGCGTCACTTCATCGACAAAACCCTCGATGGCACCCGGTGCTCCCAGCTCCTTGAGCTTGGCCGCCATGGCGGGGGCAGTCATGGCGGGTTGTTTGGTGGCCACGGTCCAGTGCAACATCTGGATCAGCACAAAACTCAGGGCGTAGTTGAGGCCCGTGTAAAACCCACTCCAAAAAGCCGACAAGCTCATGGACACCACGACAAACTTCATCAGCGTGGTGATGGACATGACGGCGCCGCCGCCAGCCGCGTCACGCAGCATCCGCATGTATTCGGCCCGGTTGCGGGT
>JBASJO010000408.1:0-1915 GCA_049655365.1 Rhodoferax sp.
ACCTTGGCTTTTTTGGCGATCTCGCTGTCGTCGATGTACTTGTTGATGATGCGCGTCATGGCCGCGCGCAGGCCGGTCAGGTGGGTGCCGCCATCACGCTGCGGGATGTTATTGGTGAAACACAGCACCTGCTCGTTGTAGCCGCTGTTCCACTGCATCGCCACTTCAACACCGATATTGGTGTCCTGGTCGCTCTGGCGGTCGCCCATGGCGTGGAAGATGTTGGGGTTCAGGACCGTTTTGCCCTTGTTGATGAAGTTCACGAACCCGCGCACGCCGTCGGCGCCGGAAAAGTCGTCTTCCTTGCCGGTTCGCTCGTCTTTCAGGCGAATGCGCACGCCGTTGTTCAAAAAGCTCAGTTCACGCAGGCGCTTGCTGAGGATTTCATAGTGAAAATCGTTGTTTTCCTTGAAGATGTCGGTGTCGGGCAAGAAATGCACTTCGGTGCCGCGGCGCTCGGTTTCACCGGTGACCCGCATGGGCGACACATCCACGCCATTGGCGCTTTCCACCAGGCGGTTTTGCACAAAACCCTTGCTGAATTCGAGCGTATGAACCTTGCCGTCGCGGCGCACAATGAGGCGCAGCATTTTGGACAAGGCATTGACGCAACTCACGCCCACGCCGTGCAGGCCGCCCGAGACCTTGTAGCTGTTTTGGTTGAACTTGCCGCCGGCATGGAGCTCGGTCAGGGCAATTTCAGCCGCGCTGCGCTTGGGCTCATGCTTGTCGTCCATCTTGACGCCAGTCGGGATACCGCGGCCGTTGTCAACCACACTCACCGAGTTGTCGGTGTGGATGGTGACCAGAATGTCATCGCAATGCCCCGCCAGCGACTCGTCGATCGAGTTGTCCACCACCTCGAACACCAGGTGGTGCAGGCCGGTGCCGTCACTGGTGTCGCCAATGTACATGCCGGGGCGCTTGCGCACGGCCTCCAGGCCTTCGAGGATCTGGATCGAACCTTCACCATACGCCTCGGAAGCACCTTCCTGGTGGGCATCGATGGTGGGCTGAAAGTTGGAACTGTCAGCCGTGCCTTCGCCCGTGTGAACGGCATTGTCAGGATTTTGGGCGGGCGTGTTTTCTTCGGTCATGGCGGAGTCAGTGGGGTTTGAAAGAGGCAGGGCAGCAGGCGCTTAGATGCGCATCGGCATGACCACATACTTGAACGTGGTGTTGTCGGGAATGGTGAACAGCGCCGAGCTGTTGCCGTCCGAGAGTTCCAGCGTCACCATGTCTTGCGACATGTTGCTGAGGGCGTCGATGAGGTAGGTCACATTGAAGCCGATTTCGATGCTGTCACCACCGTAGTCGATGTCGAGCTCGTCCACGGCTTCTTCCTGCTCGGCATTGTTGGCCGCCACACGCAGGGTGCCGGGGTCGATGTTGAGGCGCACGCCCTTGAACTTGTCGCTGGTCAGAATGGCGGTGCGCTGCAGCGTGGCCAGCAGCGCGCTGCGGCCCAGCGTGATGCTGTTCTTGTGGTTGCGCGGAATCACGCGGTTGTAGTCCGGGAACTTGCCCTCGACCAGCTTGGTGACAAATTCCATGCCGTCAAAGCTGAACTTGGCTTGGTTGTTGGCAAATTGCATCTCGATGGCGCCTTCGGCATCGGACAGCAGGCGCTGCAGCTCCAGCACGGTTTTGCGCGGCAGGATGACTTCCTGCTTGGGCACTTCGACGTCAAGGGTAGCGCTGGCAAAGGCCAACCGGTGGCCATCGGTGGCGACCAGGCTGAGCTGCTTGCCTTCCACCACAAACAAAATGCCGTTCAGGTAGTAACGAATGTCGTGCACCGCCATGGCAAACGAGACCTGGCTCAGCAAGGCCTTGAGCGTTTTTTGCGGCACGCTGAAGGCCGGGCCAAAGTTGGCCGACTCCTGCACCAGCGGAAAGTCTTCGGCGGGCATGG
>JBASJO010000409.1:0-2665 GCA_049655365.1 Rhodoferax sp.
AGTTGACGCAGAAGATCTTGGGCAGGGTATGGCCCTGCGCTTCGAGCTTGTGCTCCATGTCGAGCCAATGCTGGAAGTAGTCGCTCATGTTGTAGCCACAAAATGGCAGCATGGCAAACGGGTCACGGCGCACCACGCCCATCTGGCCAACGGCCGCCGCAGTGGTCTCGGAGCCCATGGTGGCGGCCATGTAAACGCCTTCCATCCAGTCGCGTGACTCGGTCACCAGCGGCACGGTGGTGGAACGGCGACCACCAAAAATGAAGGCGTCGATGGCGACACCCGCCGGGTTGTCCCACTCGGGGTCGAGCGCCGGGTTGTTGCCTGCGGCCACGGTGAAACGCGAGTTGGGGTGGGCCGCCTTGGCACCAGTAGCCTTGGCGATCTCGGGCGTCCAGTCCTTGCCCTGCCAGTCGATCAGGTGCGAAGGCACGCCGCCGCCATCCTGCTCCATGCCTTCCCACCAGACGTCGCCGTCGTCGGTGAGCGCGACATTGGTGAAGATCACGTTTTTGTCCAGACTGGCCATGCAGTTGGGGTTGGTGTGGAAATTGGTGCCCGGGGCCACACCGAAATAACCGGCTTCCGGGTTGATGGCGTACATGCGACCGTCAGCGTGCGGCTTGATCCAGGCGATGTCGTCACCGATGGTGGTGACTTTCCAGCCTTCAAAACCTGCTGGCGGCACCAGCATGGAGAAATTGGTTTTGCCACAGGCACTGGGGAAAGCCGCAGCCACATGGTATTTTTTGCCCAGTGGGTTGGTCACACCCAAAATCAGCATGTGCTCGGCCAGCCAGCCTTGGTCCCGCCCCATGTTGGATGCAATGCGCAGCGCAAAACACTTTTTTCCCAGCAGCGCGTTGCCGCCGTAGCCCGAGCCGTAAGACCAGATTTCACGGGTTTCCGGAAAGTGCACGATGTACTTGGTGCTGTTGCAAGGCCATTTGACATCGGCCTGACCTGCCGCCAACGGCGCGCCCACGGTGTGCATGCAGGGCACAAACGCACCGTCGCTGCCCAGCACGTCGTACACCGCCTTGCCCATGCGCGTCATGATTTTCTGATTGACCGCCACGTAGGCGCTGTCAGTGAGTTCGATGCCGATGTGCGAAATGTGCGAACCCAGCGGTCCCATGCTGAAAGGCACGACATACATGGTGCGGCCCTTCATGCAGCCTGCAAACAGCGGTTGCAGGGTGGCGCGCATGTCGGTGGGAGCCATCCAGTTGTTGGTGGGGCCGGCGTTTTCCTTTTTCTCGGAACAGATGTAAGTGCGGTCTTCGACGCGTGCCACGTCGGTCGGGTCGGAGCAGGCCAAAAAACTGTTGGGGCGCTTGGCAGGGTTCAACTTCTTGAAAGTACCGGCGTCGACCAATTGCTGGCACAGGCGGGCGTATTCTTCGTCGGAACCGTCACACCAATAAATGTTGGCCGGTTGGGTCAGGGCCGCCATGTCCGCCACCCAGGCGATGAGTTTGGCGTTCTTGACAAAACTTGGTGCGTTTGTTTGCTGGCTTGGCATGGCGGATGAGTCCTCTGGATGTTGTGAAACTGACAGGGTGTTCGGCTTTCGGGGCGACCACTCAAAATGATTGATTTTAGGGAAAGTGGCCAACAGTTACCTGACGGTTACAGCAATAGTTGCAGGGGCATTGACCCAGTCCAAATATTGATCCGGCCCGGTGATGTTTTGAGTTCCGTTCGGGCTGAGCCTGTCGAAGCCCTTCGACAAGCTCAGTGCGAACGGTTCATACTTATTCGGACCTGATCAATAATGCCGCGGCTCAGGCCATCAATGCGGCACCCCGCCAGCACATCTCGCTACAGCAATTGCGTCTGCAGTCCTGCCTGCTGTAGTGCTTCGAGGACCTCCGTGATGTGCTGCGGGCCGCGGGTCTGGATCACCAGTTCGATCTCCACGTTTTGCGCAGCCAGCGTGGTGAAGGCGCGCTGGTGATGCACTTCGTTGATGTTGGCTCCGGCATTGGCCACGGTGGCGGTGATCAGGGCCAGCGTGCCGGGCACGTCGCGCGCGCTCACCTTCAGGCGCGCCAGGCGGCCGGCGCGCACCATGCCGCGCTCGATGATGGCGGCCAGCAGCAGCGGGTCGATGTTGCCGCCGCACAGCACCAGGCCCACGCGCTTGCCCTTGAAGCGCTCGGGGTAGCGCACCAGTGCGGCCAGCCCGGCGGCCCCCGCACCCTCCACCAGCGTCTTTTCGATTTCGAGCAGCATCAGCACTGCCTGCTCGATGTCGCCTTCGTCCACCAGCACCAGGTCGTCCACCAGGCGCCTGACCACCTCCTGCGTGATCTTGCCCGGCGTGCCCACCGCAATGCCCTCGGCAATGGTGGATGTGCCCTGGGGGTGGTGCGTGCCCTTGACGGCGTTCACCATCGCCGGAAAGCGTGCGGTCTGCACACCGACGATCTCGATGCCGGGCTGGATCGCCTTGGCGGCGGTGGCCACGCCGGCAATCAGCCCGCCTCCCCCCACGGCGATCACCAGCGTGTCCAGGTCGGGCACGGCCTGCAGCATCTCCAGCGCCAGCGTGCCCTGGCCCGCAGCCACGGCCTCGTCGTCGTAGGGGTGCACAACAGTCAGGCCCTGTGTGTCAGACAGCATGTAGGCGTGGGCGCGCGCTTCTTCCAGCGTGTCGCCG
>JBASJO010000410.1:0-6716 GCA_049655365.1 Rhodoferax sp.
GCCCTTGACTTTGTCGTCCCACACCACCGAGCCACCTTGCGGGTTCTTGAAACGCAGCACCGGCTGCACGCCTTCGGGAATGGGCGGCAGCGTCTTGCCCGGCGCGGGGCGCCAGGTACCGTCGTAGCGCGGTTTTTCCTTGGCTGCCGTCTGGCGTTCACGCAGGGCATCGAGCTCGGCCATGCTCATGTAGCACGGGTAAACATGGCCGGCAGCCACCATGTCGGCCAGCACTGCCTTGTAGCGGTCCATGCGCAGCATTTGGTAGAACGGGCCTTCGTCGTAATCGAGTCCAAGCCAATCCATGCTCTCAATGATGACATCGACAGCAGCCTGGGTGGAGCGCTCCAGGTCGGTGTCTTCGATGCGCAAAATGAAGTCGCCGCCCGTCGAGCGCGCAAACGCCCATGGGTACAGCGCCGAGCGGATGTTGCCCAGGTGAATGAAGCCGGTCGGCGATGGAGCGAAACGGGTACGGGTTTTTTGGGTCATGACAAGGTGTTCAGGTTGTGCAGGCCACGGGCCAGGTCGGCCTGGATGTCACCGAGGTGCTCCAGGCCCATGGCGACACGGATCAAGCCCTGGCCAATGCCAGCGGCCTGGCGCTGGACCTCGGTCAGTCGGCCATGCGAGGTAGTGGCAGGGTGAGCGATGGTGGTCTTGGTGTCGCCCAGATTGGTGGTGACCGAGCACACCTGGGTGCTGTCGATCACGTGAAAGGCGCGCGTGCGGCCCTGCGTCGCATCGGCGGCAAGCACGTCAAACGACACCACTGCCCCACCCAGGCCGCTTTGCTGGCGCATGGCCAGATCATGCTGCGGGTGCGAGGCCAGGCCGGGGTAATAAACATGGGCCACATTGGGCTGCTGCTGCAGCCATTGCGCCAGCGCCAGCGCAGCGTCGCACTGGGCGCGCATGCGAATCGCCAGCGTTTCCATGCCCTTGGTGACGACCCAGGCGTTGAATGGCGACAGCACCATGCCGGCGGTGCGGTTGATCGGCCAAAAGACGTCGTTGACGTACTTGTGCGAACAACAAATGGCACCGGCCACCACCCTGCCCTGGCCGTCCAGGTACTTGGTGCCGGAGTGAATCACAAAGTCAGCGCCAAATTCCACCGGGCGCTGCAGCGCGGGGGTGCAAAAGCAGTTGTCCACGGCCAGCAGGGCACCTGCCGCATGAGCCACTTCGGCCAGCGCGGCGATGTCACAGATGTCGGTGAGCGGATTGGTCGGCGTTTCGGCAAACAGCAACTTGGTGTTGGGTTTGAGCGCCGCACGCCACTGGGCCACGTCAGTCTGCGAGACAAAGGTGGTTTCCACACCGAACTTGGCAAACTCCACGGCAAACAGGCGCAGCGTGGAGCCAAACACCGACTGCGAACACACCACGTGGTCACCCGCGCGCAGCAGGCCCATGCCCAGCAGGAGCACGGCGGACATGCCACTCGAGGTGGCCATGGCCGCCTCGGTGCCTTCCAGTGCGGCCAGGCGCTGTTCCATGCCGGTCACGGTGGGGTTGCCCACGCGGGTGTAGGTGTAGCCGTCTTCTTCGTTGGCAAAACGCTTGCGGGCGGTTTCGGCGTCGGGCTGCACGAAACTGCTGGTCAGGTACAGCGCCTCGCTGTTTTCACCATACTGGCTGGGCTCGATGCCGGCGCGCACCGCCAACGTGTCACGGTGCAGGTTGTCTGGGAGTTTCTTGGCGCTCATGGTCAGTCTTCGTGGTTCGGCAGGGCCAGACGCGAGTTGTCCTCCAGGGTTTCATCGCCCTGAACACGGTTGGCATTGAGGCGCTCGATGTCCTCCAGCGTGATGTCGCCAGTGACGTAAATACCGTCAAAGCAGGACGCATCAAAGTCCTTGATGTTGGCATTGAGCGAACCAATGGCTTTCTTCATGCCATCCACATCCTGGTAGATCAGGGCGTCGCAGCCAATGATCTCGCGGATCTGCTCGACCGTGCGGTTGTGTGCCACCAACTCGCTCGACGTGGGCATGTCGATGCCGTAAACATTGGGGTAGCGCACCGGGGGTGCCGCGCTGGCCATGTAGACCTTGTTGGCACCGGCGTCACGCGCCATTTGCACGATTTCTTTCGACGTGGTGCCGCGCACAATGGAGTCATCCACCAGCAGCACATTGCGGCCCTTGAATTCGCTGGCGATCACGTTGAGCTTTTGGCGTACCGACTTTTTACGCACCGATTGCCCAGGCATGATGAAGGTGCGCCCGACATAACGGTTTTTGACAAAACCTTCGCGGTAGGGCAAGCCAAGCAACTGCGCCAATTGGGCGGCGCTGGGCCGGCTGGACTCGGGGATCGGAATGACCACGTCGATCTCGTTGGGCGGCACCGTCGAGATCACCCGCTTGGCCAGGGATTCACCCAGGTTCAAACGGGCCTGGTAGACCGAGATGTTGTCCATCACGGAATCAGGCCGCGCCAGATAAACAAATTCAAAAATACAGGGGTTCAGCACCGGATGATCGGCGCACTGCTGCGCATGCACCTGGCCTTGCAGGTCAATGAACACCGCCTCGCCGGGCTGGATGTTGCGGTCAAACTTGTGGTTGGTGCCCTCCATGGCGACCGATTCGCTGGCCAGCATGACGGTGCCATCGGCCACGCCCATGCACAGCGGGCGAATGCCAAACGGGTCGCGAAACGCCAGCACGCCATGGCCGGCAATCAGGGCGATCACGGCATACGAGCCCCTGACGCGCCGATGCACCTTGCGCACCGCCTCGAACAGGTCGTTGGGCGTCAGCGGCATGCCGCGCGTGGTTTCGCCGATTTCGTGCGCCAGCACATTGAGCAGGACCTCGGAGTCGCTCTCGGTGTTGATGTGGCGGTGGTCGGCACTGAACAGCTCGGCCTTGAGGGCGTGGGCGTTGGTCAGGTTGCCGTTGTGCACCAGCACGATGCCAAAGGGTGCGTTGACGTAAAAAGGCTGGGCTTCTTCTTCGCTGAAGGCGTTTCCGGCGGTCGGGTAGCGCACCTGGCCCAGGCCGCAATTGCCCGGCAGGGAGCGCATGTTGCGGGTACGAAACACGTCACGCACCATGCCCTTGGCCTTGTGCATGAAAAATTTGCGCTCCTGCTGCGTCACGATGCCCGCAGCGTCCTGGCCACGGTGCTGCAACAACAGCAAGGCATCGTACAAAAGCTGATTTACCGGGGCGTTACTGACAACACCAACAATTCCACACATAGTTTTCCAATCTTTTCAACAACTTGTTCAGGCAGGCAAATACTTCACCAGATCACGCGGCAAACTGGGCTGCAGACTGTGCCACACCGCCAAGGACAGCGCCACGCCATTGGACTCCTGCCAGGCGGAGCTGGCTTTGAAAGGCGTCATGGCAGCCAGCAAGGTGGCCAGCAGCAACAGCAAAACACCTCGTGCAGCGCCAAAAATAGCCCCCAGCACACGGTCCACCGGCCGCAAACCAACACTCGCCATCAGCTTTTTCAGCAGTGCGGCTACCAGACCGCCAAACATGACCGTGGCAATGAAGACCAGCAGGAAACCGGCAGCGTAGCGCACCATGTCACTGGCGCCGCTCATCGGCAAATAGTGCGCCACGTCCAGTGCCAGCCACTGCGCCAGCACAAAGGCGGCGATCCAGCTCAGCACCGACAAGACCTCGAACACCAGGCCGCGCCAGGCGCCCAACAACACCGACAACAGCAATACCGCGGCAAAAACCCAGTCCAGCACAGGCATGGTCAACAAACACGCGTCACAGCGTCAGGATGCCTGCGGGCAGGTTCAGTTTCTTGATTTTTTCGGCGGTCTTTTCTGCCTCTGCCTTGCTGGCGAAAGGACCGACGCGCACCCGGGTCCGTGGACCCTCCTTGGTTTCTGCCACATGGGTGTAGGTTTTGAGGCCGGCACGCTCCAGTTTCAAGCGCACTTCACGGGCCCGCGCCGGGTCGGCAAAGGCACCCACCTGGACGACAAACCGGCCAGCCGCAGCGGGTTCTTGCGTCGCCTTGCCATCCAGCAAGGCCTGCACCTTGTCGGCCTCGGTTGCCTTGACCGCCACCGGCGGGCTCACCACGCTGGCTTCCGGCTTGACAGCCTTGGGAGGCTCTGCGGTCTCGGCGATCACCACCGACTGCGGTGCCGATGCCGTAGCCGCAACAGGAGTCGCCACAGGCGCAGGTGCAAGCGGTGCGATGCTGGAGGCTGGCGATGCCGGCAAGGCCAGGGGAGACACCTTGCTTTTGTCGGGAATATCGATCGGTGTGTCCACCGCAATGGGGCGTGGCTGCTTGTCGAACAGCAAGGGAAAACCAATCACGCCAACCAGCACCAACACGGTCGCTCCCACCAGGCGATGGCGCGCGCGTTGGCGCATGCGCTCCACACTTTCAGGCTGAACCGACGCGCTGGGGGTGGGATCGCCTTTTTTGCGAAACTTGAAAAAGTCCATGCAGATGAGTTTGAGTGAATCAGGAATGCGGCAAATGCTTGGCCTGCAATCGGGGCACGCCGTCTTTCAGCACGCCGCCCACCGTCAGGAACGATCCGAAAACGACGATTCTATCAGCGGGGTCCGCCTGCGAAAGGGCCACCTGCAGCGCCGACTCGGGGTCGACATAAACCTCGGCAGAGCAGTCCTTGCGCTTGTTTGCAGCCTGCCATTGCGCCATCAAGTCAGTGGCGCGGGCCGCCCGCTCGGTCGGCAAATTGGTGAAATACCACTTGTCGACCAGCGGATTGAGCCGCGCCAGCACGGCGGCAATGTCCTTGTCGGCCATGGCGCCAAACACCGCGTGGGTGGTCGGGAAAAAGCCCATGGCATCCAGGTTGGCCGCCAGTGCCGCCGCCGCATGCGGGTTGTGCGCCACGTCCAGCACCAGGTTGGGCTGACCCGGCACAATCTGAAAGCGCCCCGGCAAGTCGACAAAGGCAAAGCCGTTGCGCACCGCCTGTGCCGTGATGGGCAGTTGGTCGCGCAAGGCATTCAGCGCCGCCAGCACACCGGCCGCGTTGACCAACTGGTTGGCGCCGAGCAGCGCCGGGTAAGCCATGCCGCTGTAGCGCCTGCCGCGCCCGGCCCAGGCCCATTGCTGCTTGTCGCCGGTCACGTTGAAGTCAACGCCCACGCGCCACAGGTCGGCACCCACCTCCAGCGCCCGGTCCAGCACGCTTTGCGGCGGCATGGGGTCGCTCACCACCACCGGCTTGCCGGTGCGCATGATGCCGGCTTTCTCAAAGCCGATGGCGTCACGGGTTTCACCCAGCAGCGCGGTGTGATCCAGGTCAATGCTGGTGATGATGGCGCAGTCAGGTTCGATGATATTGACCGCATCCAGCCGGCCCCCCAGGCCGACTTCAAGCACCACGACGTCCAGGCGGCTGTGCCGCATCACGTCCAGAATGGCCAGCGTGGTGAATTCAAAATAAGTCAGGGAGACCGCATCATCACCCTGCACCCGGGCGTTTTCCACCCGGGCCAGGGCCGCCGCCAGCTCGGGCGCCTTGACTGGCTCGCCATTGAGGCGCAACCGCTCCTCGAAATGCACCAGATGCGGCGAGGTATAGACCCCGGTGCGGTAGCCCGCCTGCAACAAAATGGATTCCAGCATGGCACAGGTCGAGCCCTTGCCGTTGGTGCCGGCCACGGTGATCACCGGGCAAGTAAAACCGATGCCCATGCGCTGGGCCACGGCATGCACACGCTCCAGGCCCATGTCGATGGTGCTGGGATGAAGTTGCTCGCAATGGGCGAGCCAGTCTTGGAGGGTTTGAGGCGTTGGTTTCATACAGCCCCGAATTGTCCACCAGACGGCTTGCACACCCTTGCCGCCCGGGCCATATTCCCCGTTAATGGCATGATGGAGGCCATGAAAACCTCTATCCTCACTGTTTACGGCATTCCCAACTGCGACACCGTCAAAAAAGCGCGCGCCTGGCTCACCGACCATGGTGTGGCTTACCAGTTTCATGATTTCAAGAAACAGGGTCTGCCCGCCGAGTTGCTGCCAAATTGGCTGGCACAGGTCGGCGCGGCTGTGCTGCTGAACCGCAAGGGCACCACCTGGCGCAAGCTTGACGAGGCTACCCGCGCCGCCGTGGTCGATGACGCGTCGGCCACCGCCTTGATGCTGGCCCAGCCCAGCGTCATCAAGCGCCCGCTGGCGCTGTGGCCCAATGGCCAGATCAGTGTGGGCTTTGATGCAGCCGGTTTTGCCGCACGGGCAGCGCTGTAGAAGCCTCCTCTAAAATCTCCCTTTTCACCGCTCAAGAGCATCTTCACCATGACCACCACCCACATCGACGGCGTGACCGTCACCACGCAAGCCAGCGTTTACTTTGACGGCAAATGCATCAGCCACGGCATCACCTTCGCGGACGGCACCAAAAAATCAGTCGGCGTGATCCTGCCTGCCACACTGACCTTCAACACCGGCGTCTCCGAAGTCATGGAATGCGTGGCCGGCAGCTGTGAATACCGGCTGGCGGGCACCGAGGACTGGGTCAAATCCAGCGCCGGTGAGCAGTTCAGCGTTCCCGGCAACACCCAATTCGACATTCGCATTAACCCGGGCAGCGAGCCTTACCACTACATCTGCCACTTCGGTTGAACCCCATGAGCGCCACCATCCTTCAAAACATTCCCGCCGGCCAAAAGGTCGGCATCGCCTTTTCAGGCGGCCTCGACACCAGCGCCGCGCTGCACTGGATGAAGCTCAAGGGCGCC
>JBASJO010000411.1:0-3408 GCA_049655365.1 Rhodoferax sp.
GGGCTGCGACGGTCAATTCCACGGTGGCCGGCAGGCGCTCCAGGATCACCTCGCTGACCGGTCGGCGATGAAAGTAGGAGTAGCCGAAGTTGCCGACAGCAGCGTTTTGCAGGAAATGTACAAAACGCTGTGCCGCCGGCAAATCCAGCCCCATGTCCTTGCGCAGCGCCTCACGCTGCTCGGTGGTGGCCTGCTGCTCGCCCAGCATGATGTCCACCGGGTCGCCGGGTGTGACCAGCATCATCAAAAAGACAATGGCCGACACCCCCAGCATGACGGGAATGAGCTGAAATAGACGCTCCAGCAACTTGCCTAAGTTCAAAGGAATCTCCAGGTGAAAAAGCCAGGGGCATACCTGACCAGGCACTGTGTGTTGTGCCCGGCCAGGTCAAGAAAACGAAGCAGCTCCGGTTTTACTGGATGTAGGCGCGATGCAGGTTGACCCGCGAATCCGCGCTGGGCTGCCAGCCCTTGAGCCGTTTGGACACCCCATACACATCCTCAGGCACCCACAGGAAAATCCAGGGCGCATCGGCATTGACCTGTTTTTGGGCTTTCACAAACATTTCGGCGCGCTTGGCTGCATCGGTCTCGGTGCTGGCTGCGCTGAGCAAACCATCGACGACACCGCTGGAGTAGCCGGCGGAGTTGCCGCGGTCATTGGTTTTCAGGGTGGGAGCAAAAATATCTTCCGGGTCCAGCGAACCATTGCCCCAGGAGGTCATCCACATGTCGCCGGTTTTGTTTTTATCCTGCAACCATTTGGTTTTCAGAACAGTGCCTTCGCCGACCACCACTTTGGTCCGAATGCCGGCCTTGGTCAACAGCGATCCAATGGCCTGGGCCGTCTCGGCAAATGAGCCTTCAACGTCGAGCGTGACATCGATGCCATTGGGGAATCCGGCCTGCGTCAGCAACTGCTTGGCCCGTGCCGGGTTGTAGTCGTAGGTTTTCAGGCTGGCATCAAAGCCAAAGGCATCGGGCGACAACACGCCGTTGACGGGTGTTGCCGTACCTTGAAGGATGCGCGCAATCAGCAGGTTTTTGTCGAGCGCATGGTTGGCGGCCTGGCGCACCAGGGGATTGTTGAAGGGGGGCTTGGTGTTGTTGAGTGAGACAAAAAACGTGCGTGTTCCGCGCACCTTCATCACCACTGCATTCTTGCTGCTTTCGATCTGCTTGATCATGTGCGCGGGCAGTTCGGTTGCAATCTCCACGTCCCCTGCCAGCAGCGCAGCCACGCGCGAGGAATTTTCTGGAATGATCTTGAAAATCACCCGGTCTGCCTTGGCCGGGCCCACCGGCGGTATGTCGGCGGATCCACCGTAGTAGTCCGCAAAACGGGCCATCGTGATGGAGTCGCCGCGCCGCCACTCGACCAGTTTGAAGGGCCCTGTGCCGTTCACCTGGGTTGCCATGGCGTTGTCGCCCACTTTTTGCACGAACGACTTGGATACCACTTCCTGAAATGGCAGCATCGACGGCAGGATGGCCCAGGGCGCTGACAGGGTGAAGCGCACGGTGTATTTGTCAACCGCGGTCACGTCTTTTAGCGGGCCGAGCAAACCGGCGCGCGGGCTGCTTTTGCCGTCGATCATGTCTTTCTTGATGATCCGGTCAAAAGTGAACTTGACATCTTCCGATGTCATCTCGTCGCCCGAGTGAAATTTCACACCCTGCTTGAGCTTGAATTCGTAGTTGGTGGGGTCGATCTGTTTCCATGATGACACCAGCTCGGGTACCACTTTCATTTTGGCGTCGCGCGTGAGGAGACCGTCATACATGTTGCGAACAATGGTTTCGGTCTCGCGCGAACGGTGGTTGCCCGGGTCAAGCGTCAAGGCATCCAACCCAAAACCAACCCGGATGTCCGCGGCCTGTACATTCATCGCAGAAAGCGTCAGCAAGGGCGTGGCGAGCCAGGTCAAATAGTGTGATGTCTTCATGGTTACCTTAAGGAGCAGAGTTAAAAAACGGACTCGGGTTCAAGTCCACAATCGATGACGATGATCATTTGAGCAGATTCCGTGCCAAGTGAATAGAATCAAAAAATCAGTAGAAACCCTTAAGGAAAAATGGAAAAAGCGACCAAGTTTGGACCCTTTGACGCAGTATGCCTTGATTGATGCGTGGAGTTTTTACTTGTGCGTGTATTTCACGCAATGAGAGGCCTGGTGCAAGGCCGGCGAATCAAGGCGGTGGCAGCATGACGTTCGCTGGCTTGTCTGCTCGCATTGCGCCCGCAACGGTTTTGAGCGCGTGTCCAGATGTTCAGGGCGTCAGCATGCGCTCCACATAGCGCGCAATCAGGTCGATCTCAAGGTTCACGCGTGAGCCGACCTTGAGCGTACCCAAAGCGGTGTTTTGCACGGTGTGGGGGATCAGGTTGATGGACATCTCGCAGCCTGTAGCGCTGTCCTGAATCTGGTTGACGGTCAGGCTGACGCCGTTAATGGTGATCGAGCCCTTGTAGACCAGGTACTTGGCCAGTGCGGTTGGCGCCATGACGCGCAATTGCCAGCTTTCGCCGATTTCAGCAAAGTAGGTGACGTGGCCGATGCCGTCGACATGGCCCGAGACGATGTGGCCACCCAGGCGGTCGTGGGCGCGCAGGGCTTTTTCGAGGTTGACGGGTCCCTGCTGGTCAAGCCCGGCGGTCTTGTCGAGCGACTCGGCCGAGATGTCGACGCTGAACTGCTGTTGGGCTGCATCAAGCGTGGTCACGGTCATGCAGGCGCCATTGAGTGCGATGCTGTCGCCCAGGCCCACGTCGTCGAGGTAGCCGAGCGGGCAGTTAAGGGTCAGGCGCTTGCCATGGGTGGCAGTTTCGCCCAGGGGGTGAACGGCACTGATGTGGCCGATGCCGGTGATGATGCCAGTGAACATATATATTTATTTAAAAAACGTCGCGGCCGTAAACGCGGGCGACCACACGCAGGTCCGGCCCCAGCATGGCGGTGGACTTGAATTCCAGCGGCACGGCCTGGGCCAGATTCTGCAGCGGGCCAAAGTGTGCCATGCCACGCCCCTGGCCGATCAGCTTGGGGGCCAGATAAACCACAAATTCGTCCACCAGGCCCTCACGAATCAGCGAGCCGTTGAGTTTTTCGCCGGCTTCCACATGCAGCTCGTTGATCTCGCGGCGCGCCAGGTCGCGCAGCATGGCGGCCAGATCGACCTTGCCCTTGGGGTCGGGCAGCAGCACGACGGTGGCACCGCGTGCGGCCAGCGCCGCCTGTTTTTCGGCATTGGGAACAGCGGCGTAAATGATCAGCGTGCGACCCGGAATGAACAGCGCGGCGTCCAGCGGCGTTTCCATGCGGCTGTCGATCACCACCAGGCTCGGCTGGCGCGGCGTGTCCACCAGCCGCACATCGAGCATGGGGTCGTCTTCCAGCACGGTACCGA
>JBASJO010000412.1:0-4923 GCA_049655365.1 Rhodoferax sp.
TCATGCCCGAGTGGGGCACGCGCCCGGCCAACCATTACCTGCCGCGGCGCAAGACCGAGATCCGCATTCACCCCGAAGACCTGGAGCGCGTCGACAACCCGCTCAAGCTCGACGGCAAACAACCCGACTACGCTGGCCGTGGTGCCGGGCGTGAAGACTTTGCAACCTGAACCCCGGACACAACGACGATGCAACCCGCTTTTTCTGTGATCTTTTTAACCACGCTCGCTGGTGCGGCGCAGGGCCTGTTCCTGGCCCTGTACGGCACCGAACTCAGCGGCCTGGGGGCACTCACGGCGCTGGAGAGCCAGCAATTTTTGTCTATGGCCAGCGCTGTGGCATTGGTGCTGACCGGCCTGGGCCTGCTGGCCTCGTTCTTTCACCTCGGGCACCCGGAGCGCGCCTGGCGTTCGGCCACCATGTGGCGCACCTCCTGGCTGGCGCGCGAGGTGATTGCCTTGCCGCTGTTCATGCTGGGCCTGTTTTTGTACGCCGTCGCGCACTGGTTTGGCCTGGGCAACACCCAGTTGATCGGCGCGGTGACGGTGCTGCTGTGCCTGGCGCTGTTCGTGGCCACGGCCATGATTTACGCCTCGGTGCGCTTTTTGCAGGAGTGGGCCAGCCCGCTGACCCTGGTCAATTACCTGCTGCTGGGCTGTGCCTCGGGGCTGACGCTGGCCACGCTGCTGGCCGCCAGCTTCGGCATGACGGCGCTGGTCACGCACTATGCCTTTGCCGCGGCGGCACTCACGCTGCTGGCCTGGGTCACGCGCAGCGCGTCGCTGCTGCGCAACGCCCGGCTCAAGCCCAAGTCCACCCTGCAAAGCGCCATTGGCATCAAGCACCCGCGCATCGTGCAAAAAGCGCAGGGTTTCATGGGCGGCTCGTTCAACACGCGTGAGTTCTTTCATGGCCGCAGCGCGCAGCTGCTGCGCTCGGTCAAATGGGCGTTTTTGCTGCTGGTGTTTCCGCTGCCTCTTCTCGGTTTGGCACTGGGTGTGAACTCCGCCTCGACCGGGCTGCTGCTGCTGGCCTTTGCGCTGCAGTACCTGGGATTGCTGGCTGAGCGCTGGTTCTTTTTTGCGCAGGCCAACCACCCGCAAAATCTGTACTACCAGACCATTTCCTGAGCTCGTTTGCACATGCTCAAGTCATTTTTCCGCGCGCTTGCCAGTTGGCAACAGTTGGGCCTGCTCGCCGCGGTGTTTTTAATCTCGGGCCTTCCCGCCTACGCTGCCGACAGCGTGGTGCCGGCCAGCACCATGCCCTGGTGGTTCTGGCCGCTGGCGTTGTTTGTCACCTGCTTTTTGATCGGCATCGTGGCGGTGCCCGCCGGCATTGGTGGCGGCACGCTGTTTGTGCCGATCATTGGTGGTTTCTTTCCGTTTCACCTCGACTTCGTGCGAGGTGCTGGTTTGCTGGTGGCGCTGGCCAGTGCGCTGGCGGCCGGGCCCATGCTGCTGCGTGGCGGCCTGGCCAGTGTGCGGCTGGCGCTGCCACTGGCGCTGCTGGCCTGCATGAGCTCGATCGCGGGCGCGCTGCTGGGGCTGGCGCTGCCCGCTTCGGTCATCCAGATTGCGCTGGGGCTGATCGTGCTCGGCATTGTGGCCCTAATGTTGGCGGCCAAAAAATCAGAATTCCCCCATGTGGCGCAGCCCGACCGGCTGTCGAGCGCACTGGGTATGCACGGTGTCTTCATTGACGGCGCCTCGGGCCGCGCCATTGACTGGCAGGTGCACCGCACGCCGCTGGGCCTGGTGGTGTTCTTGCTGATCGGCGTCATGGCCGGCATGTTCGGCATTGGCGCCGGCTGGGCCAACGTGCCCGCGCTCAATCTGCTCATGGGCGTGCCGCTCAAGGTGTCGGCCGGTACCTCGGGCCTGGTGCTGTCGCTGGTCGACTCGTCTGCCGCCTGGGTTTACCTGAACCGGGGTGCTGTGCTGCCCATGATCGCCGTGCCGTCGGTGGTCGGCATGATGCTGGGCGCCCGCATTGGCGCGCGCCTGCTGCACGTGCTCAAGGGTTCGGTGATCCGCAAAATGGTGATTACACTGTTGCTGTTTGCCGGTTTGCGCGCCCTGCTCAAGGGTTTGGGTGTGTGGATCTGAGGGCTGACAAACCATGACAAGCGAACATCTCACCGCCGCGCAACAACTGCACGCCCAACATCAAAGGGACGAGTCACGGCGTTACGCCTTGTTGCTCGACTGGAGCACACGCCTGGGGGTGCTGGCCTTGCTGCTGGCCTTTGCCGGCTATGTGTCTGGCATCCTGCCGCCGCACGTGCCGCTGGACCAATTACCCAGCCTCTGGAACTTGCCGGTGGACACCTACCTGCAACGCACGGCCACGCCCGCAGGTTGGGGCTGGCTGGCCCTGGCCTACCATGGCGACCTGGCCAACCTGGTCGGTATTGGCCTGCTGTCAGCCAGCTCCATGGCGCCACTGCTGGGCTTGCTGCTGCTCTATGCCAAGCGCAAGGACACGGTTTATGCGGTGATTTGTGCCGTGATTCTGGCTGTGTTGTTGTTGGCGGCTTCCGGGCTGCTGACGGGGGGGCACTGAGCATGGCACAGTTATTTACCCGGCTGCTGCTGGCCACCGAGCACAGCGAATTTGATGAGGGTGCCGAGGCCATGGGTTTTGCCCTGGCCCAGCGCTGCCAGTTGCCCCTGGCCACTGTGCTGCCGCTGGTCAGCAACCCCGAATTCGAGGCCATTGCACCGCAAATCGCCGCCAAGGCCGAGCAGGAAGCGGCAGTCAAAATTGCCGAGCTGCGCCAACAGGCCCAGGCCGCGGGCGTGGCCATTGACCTGCGCCTGCGCCGCGGCGCCGAGCCTTACCAGGAAATCGTGGACGAGGCGCGTGAGCAGGGCAGTGACGTCATCATCATCCGCCGCCGCGGCAAGCGCGGCTTGCTGGCCAATTTGCTGGTCGGTGAAATGGTCAGCAAGGTGGTCACGCATGCGCCGTGTCATGTGCTGATCGTGCCGCGCGAAGCCCGGCTGTGGCAGCAGCGCGTGCTGGTAGCGGCCGAGGCCACGCCAACCGGGCGCCAGATTGTGACCACGGCCGTGGCCGTGGCGGCTCAGTGTGCCTTGCCGCTGCATCTGGTCAGCGTCGTCGTCGCCGATGCCTTGCGAGCGCAGGCCGACGCGTTTGTCTCTGAGATGCTCATTCAAGCGCATGCGCTTGGCGTGGTGGCGCAGGGCGAGGTACGCGTGGGCAAGCCCTTCAATGAAATCCTGGCGGCCCGGGTCGCGTGTGACGCCGACCTGATCGTGATGGGCAGCCGTGGCGAGCCCGGCATTGGCCGTGCCCTGCTGGGTGGCGTGGCGCAAAAGGTCATGGGGCTGTCCGAGTACCCGGTCCTGGTTTTGCATTCTTGATTTTTGGAGGAAATTCACCATGAGTGACGCACTGAATTATTTGATCAAAACCCGGCCCGAGACCATCAGCCATTACTTTGCCTTCCTGAAGCAAACGGGCACCCACCTTGACCCCAAGACACGCAACCTGATTTCGGTCATCACCAAGGTTTATTCGCAAACCGACCGTGGGTTTCGCCAGTACCTGGGCCGCGCCCTGCGCGAGGGTTGCACCCCCATGGAAGTGCTCGATGCGCTGCTGATGGCGTTTCCGGCGTTGGGTCTGGCCAAGATCACCTGGGCGGTGGACATTATTCTGGACATGAACATCCCCGGTTTTGATCCGGACGTCATCACCCAAAAAGCGCCTGCCGCTGCCGAATGGCGCGATGTGATGGCCAGCAAGGACATCAAGGACGGCGAGGTCTCACGAACCGAGTGCCAGGGGCGCGGCCTGTTTGTCTACCGCGACAAGAAAAGTTTCCAGGTGTATGACAGCCACTGTCCGCACCAGAACACCGACATCCCTGAATTGGCAGTCAAAGGCACAACCTTGACCTGCCCCAAACACCAATGGCAATTCGACGTCAAAAGCGGCGACTGCATCAAGAAGGGCAAAACCCCCCTCACGCGCATCGAATCCAAAGTGGTCAAAGGCCGCCTGCTGGCTTTTTGGTAAGCCCGGCAGCTGTTTTTGACCCTTTCCCCCATCACCCCCAAAGTGAAGCCCCGCGTATTTTTTTATTATTACAACCGGAGAATTACATGAAAGCGTCCCGCAAGTTATTTTTGTTGACCCCCCTGTGTGCACTGCTTGCGGCCGGGTCGGCACATGCCACCAACGGCATGCTGATGGAAGGCTACGGCCCGATCTCCACCGGCATGGGTGGCGCGTCCCAGGCCATTGACCACGGCAACGCCGGCATGGCGCAAAACCCGGCGACGCTGGGCATGATGGCTGACGGCACGGCACGCCTGGATGTGGCCTTTGGTATTTTGGGGCCGGATGTCTCCAGCTCGATGACGGGTATGCCGACCGCCGAATCAGGTGGTACGTCTTACTTGATGCCCGCTTTTGGCTACACGCGGCGCAACGGGGCGCTCACTTATGGTCTGGGCGTGTTTGCGCAGGGCGGCATGGGGACCGAGTACGAAGCCAATTCGTTTTTGGCGAGGGGGTCTGGTTCGCCAGTGCGCTCGGAGCTAGGCGTTGGCAATGTGATCTTCCCGGTGGCCTACCAAGTCAATCCAAACCTGACGGGCGGTGCGACGCTGAAATTCATGTGGTCATCGCTGGATCTGCGCATGGCGGCGACGCCGGCGCAATTGGGTGCGATGGTGACAGGTGGATCCGGTAATCTTGGAGCTGCGCTTCTTAATCCAGTTGGTCCACTAAGCACAGCGAATTGGGCGCGCATTGATTTTTCGGATGACAACGACTTCACTGGCGCCGCCAAATCCACCGGTTTTGGGGCTGCTTTGGGCATGACCTACAAGGTCAATAAAGACGTGGTGGTGGGCGCTTCCTACCAGTTCAAGTCAGCATTGAACGACA
>JBASJO010000413.1:0-4903 GCA_049655365.1 Rhodoferax sp.
TGAAAGGCGCGGTACAGGTAGCTGGAGCCATCGACCAGCAGCAAGGTTTGGGGTGGGGCATTGTTCATGCCGGCATTTTGCCTGCAGCCGGGCGCACGGCTGCTTTATCTACAATCAAATGATGCGCCCTATTTATACCGTTCTCCCGCTCCTGCTGGCCTGTGGCCTGGCATGGAGCCAAACCGCCCCGCTCCCTTCCCATGCCGCCAGTGCCACGGTGCAACGTGACACCCCGTCCAAGGCACAGTCGCGCGTTGAGCACATCCACATCGAAGACGCCGGCGCACGCATTGACGAAGTGCGTGTGGGTGGCCAAACCCAAAGCATCACGGTGCAACCCAAGGACGGCATGCCAGCCTATGAGGTGGCACCCAAAACGGGTGAGCGCACCTGGAAAGTGCTGGGCTTCTGAACCATGGCGGTTTACACCGAAGTCACTTTTTCCGAGGCCGACGACCTGCTGCAAGCGCTTGGCCTGGGAGTGCTCAAAAGCCTGCAAGGCTGCGTGGGCGGGATCGAGAACACCAATTATTTCGTCACCACCCAGCGCGACGGTCAGGCCCATGACTATGTGCTGACGCTGTTTGAACGGCTGGGCTTTGAGCAATTGCCGTTCTATTTGCAGTTGATGAGCCACCTGGCGCAGCGTGGCATTGCCGTGCCCGAGCCGCATGCCAACGCCCAGGGTGAACTGGTCCTCCATGTCAAAGGCAAACCAGCCGCCGTGGTGGACAAATTGCACGGTGCCAGCGTGCTCACCCCCGGCCCGGTGCACTGCGCCCAAATGGGGGCCATGCTGGCCAGGATGCACCTGGCCGGGCGCGACTTTCCATTGAACCAGCCCAACCTGCGTGGCCTGAACTGGTGGAACGACACGGTGCCCGAGGTACTGCCCTACCTGAGCGACAGCCAGAAAACCCTGATCAGCAGCGAACTGGCCTACCAGAACCAGCTGGCTTCCGTGCCGGCCTATGTGGCCCTGCCGCGCGGCCCGATCCACGCCGACCTGTTCTGCAACAACGCCATGTTTGACACGGTGGCAGGCCAGCCGGTGTTGAGCGGCGTTTTTGACTTTTATTTTGCTGGCGTGGACAGCTGGCTGTTTGACCTGGCGGTGTGCCTGAATGACTGGTGCATCGACCAGGCCAGCGGCACGCACCTGGCCGTCAATGCCCATCACTTCCTGTGCGCCTACAACGCCGTGCGCCCGCTGCAAGCCGCAGAAAAAGAACTGCTGCCGGCCCTGTTGCGCGCTGGCGCCTTGCGCTTCTGGCTGTCGCGCCTGTGGGACTTTTACCTGCCGCGTCAGGCCAGCATGCTGCAAGCCCACGACCCGGTACATTTTGAACGCATCCTGCAACACCGGGCCAGCCAGGGACTCGACTATACGGCGCTGGAGGCGCTCCCATGAAACTCAAGCTCGTTCCTGCCCGCACGGGTGCTGTCTGGGTCAAGCTCGGCATGCAGACATTCCTCAAGCAACCACTGGCCTTGGCCGGCTTGTTTTTCATGTTCATGGCCGTCATGTCCGTGGCCACCATGGTGCCCGTCGTCGGCTTGCCACTGGCCATGACGCTGCTGCCTGCCGCCACGCTGGGCCTGATGGCCGCCACCCGCGAAGCCACGCAAGGCAAATTTCCGATGCCGCTGATTTTGTTCACCGCCTTGCGCGCCGGGCCGGCCAAGCTGCGCGCCATGCTGACACTGGGCGCTCTGTATGCCGGCGGGTTCATGCTGGCCATGGGCGTCTCCTATTTGGTGGACGGCGGCGGCTTCGCCCGGCTTTACCTGGGTGGCAGCGCGCCCACGGCAGAGTTGCTGCAGTCGCCAGGCTTTCAAAGCGCGATGTGGACCTTCATTGGCCTGCACTTGCCGCTGTCGCTGATGTTCTGGCACGCCCCGGCGCTGGTGTTCTGGCACAACTTGCCGCCGTTGAAAAGCATGTTTTTCAGCATCGTGGCGTGTTTTCGCAACTTCTGGGCATTCACGGTGTTTGGCCTCGCCTGGATGGCGACCATCGTCGTCGCCGTGCTGGCCCTTGGCACACTGGGCAGCGTGCTGGGCAACCCGGCGATGTTGGGCGTGATGCTGTTCCCGGCACTGATGCTGCTGGCGTCGATGTTTTTCACCTCGCTGTACTTTACTTACCGCGACAGTTTCGAGCCGGAATCATCCGACCAGGCGCAGGCAACACCATGACTGGCCACTGAGCTTGTGCCGGACCCGAATCAGGCACGGTTTTTATGACAGGAAATTTCTTTGCGCTGACCAGGCTGACCCGTGTCGGGCTGCACCTGGTGCGGGGCCTCTGGATCGTGAACCGGCATTTCCCTGGCTGGCGGGCCGATCAAAAATCCGAGCGCATCCAGGCCTGGGCCCAGGCCGCGCTGACGCTGCTGAGCATTGACCTGAAGTTGAACGGCACGCCACCCGCGAAGGGCCCGTTGCTACTGGTCGCCAACCACGTGTCCTGGCTCGATATCGTGGTCTTGCTGGCCTCGTGCCACTGCCGCTTTGTGTCCAAGTCAGAAATCGGCCGGTGGCCGGTGGTGGGCGCGCTCACCCGCGCCGCAGGCACGCTGTTCATTGCCCGGAGTTCCCGGCGTGATGCCTTGCGCGTGGTGCACCAGATGGCAGAAAAACTGCACGCTGACAGCGGCATGGTGCTGGTCATTTTTCCCGAAGGCACCACCAGCAACGGGCTGCAGGTGTTGCCTTTTCACGCCAATCTGTTTCAGGCGGCCATTTCGGCCGACGCCCCGGTGCAAACCGTGGCCTTGCGCTTTGAGGACGCCGCCAGCGGCCAGCCCAGCACGGCTGCCTGCTACATCGACGACGACACTTTTTTGGGTTCGGTATGGCGCACCCTGCGCGCACCACAGCAGCGCGTGGTGCTCAGTTTCGGACCAGCGCAACACTGCGCGGGACGCAACCGCCAGGCCTGGGCGGCGGACGCACGGACCGAAATTTCAGCCATGCTGAAGGCATGAGCCGGTTGAGGGATCAGGTCCCCAGAAAGTGTTTGCGGTAGCGCGCAGGCAGATCACCAATGCGCATCAGCATGGGCAGGTCGGCGGTGTTGAAGTCCGGGTCCCAGGCGGGCGCGCCCAACACCTTGGCGCCCAGGCGCAAATAGCCTTTGATCAGCGCAGGGGGTTCTACCGACAGGCTGCTGTCCAGTTCGTCCACCGGCAGTGCCAGCCGGGGCCGCACATGAAACTCGATGGGCGCGAGGTGGGTGATTTTGAGCTGGCGCCAGATGCTGGCCGCCACGTCGCCACTGACCATGCCGTTGTGCAACATCGGAATGCTGGCGCAGCCGATCATGGTGTCGAGCTGGTTGCGCACCATGAATTCGGCCAGCGCGCCCCACAATGCCATGATGACGCCACCATGGCGATGGTCCGGATGCACGCAACTGCGGCCAAGCTCGACCATGCGCTCACGCAAGGCGCGCAGCCGCACCAGGTCGAATTCGGTGTCGCTGTAGGTGCTGCCCACACGCTTGGCCTGGGCCGGGGTCAGCACCCGGTAAGTCCCCACCACTTGCTGGCTGGCAGCGTCGCGCACCAACAGGTGTTCGCAGTAGTTGTCAAACAGGTCGACGTCGTGACCCGGCACCGTGGTGCTCAGGCGGGCGCCCATCTCATCGGCGAAAACCTGGTACCTCAGGCGTTGGGCCTGACGGACTTCGTCAGCATGGCGGGCCCAGGACACTTGCAAGGGAGCGCGCTCGACCTTGGGCGCAGAAAGTAGCGTTTCCAGGTTACCGGTACCAGGTCGGTGAAGTGACCCCCTGGGCATCGCGACCGGAGACAAGGCAAACGTCGGGGTGGGCAAATCTCTCATGTTGTACTCCTTGGTTGAACAACACGATGATGGCAAGCCCGGATGACGTCTTCATGGCGAATTGATGTCAATACCGTGACATCCATTCACCCGGAATCAAGGCACGGGCGTGAGCTTGGCCACCGACAGCGCCAGCCACTTGACACCGTGGCGCGGAAAGTTGATTTGCGCCCTGGCATCGTCGCCCTTGCCCTCCAGCGTCAACACCGTGCCTTCGCCAAACTTGGCATGAAACACCTTTTGCCCGGTGCGCAGACTGCCCTGCGCCTCGGCCTTGGGTTGCGCCACCGGCGCGGGCGCAGTGGCTGAAAAGCGCGAATAGTCCGTGCCGAAGGGGCTTCCCGGACGCCTGCCGTAGGCGTTGGACTGGCCCGAAGACAGGGCATCAGAAAAGCTGTCGGACTGACCAAAACCGGCGTGTTTGGGCGTGATCCATTTCAGCGCTTCTTCGGGCAGCTCTTCAAAGAATCGGCTGCGCAGGTTGTAGCGCGTCTGGCCGTGCAGCATGCGGGTCTGCGAATGGCTCAGGTACAGGCGCTTGCGCGCGCGCGTGATGGCCACGTACATCAGGCGGCGTTCCTCCTCCAGGCCGTCGCGGTCGTTCATGGAGTTCTCGTGCGGGAACAGGCCTTCTTCGATGCCGGTGATGAACACACAGTCAAATTCCAGGCCCTTGCTGGCGTGCACCGTCATGAGTTGGATGGCATCCTGCCCGGCCTGCGCCTGGTTGTCACCGGCCTCCAGCGCGGCGTGGGTCAAAAAGGCGGCGAGTGGCGACAAGGTCTCACCGGTCTCGGCATCGGGCGCGGGGAGGTCCAACAGCGGCTGGTTCAGGTCCAGGCCCTGGGACGCGGGTGACTGGGTCAACGGCTGGCCCAGTTCGTCCACCGGCAGCGCCACGGCGTCGCGGCCAAAGCCCTCAATGCTGACAAAGCTCTCGGCCGCGTTCACCAGTTCCTCCAGATTCTCCACCCGGTCGGCGCCTTCGCGGTCGGCCTTGTAGTGGTCGATCAGGCCGCTGTGATCCAGCGTGAGCTCAATGGTTTCGCGCAGG
>JBASJO010000414.1:0-5437 GCA_049655365.1 Rhodoferax sp.
TCGAATCGACTCACGCTGGAAGACCTGGGGCCGGTCATTGGTGCGCGCCCGGGGAAAGTGCAGGCGGCGATCAAGGCCGTTGCGCAAACCGGCGCGGCCGGGGCCGTCACGCCAACGTCCAAACGGGTCATGCCCGACATCCCTTTCAAGTTTTCGAACTGGGACACGCTGGATGCCGACGTCCAATTCAGCGCCACGTCCATCCGCAAGGGCAGCTACATGCCGCTGGACGCGCTCAGCACCCATTTGGGCCTGAAAGATGCCGTGCTGACCCTGGACCCGCTGCAATTTGGCGTGGCCGGTGGACAGCTGGTGGCGGCGATCACACTGGATGGGCGCCACAACCCGATTCGGGCCAAGGCCCAGTTGCAACTCAAGCGGCTGGCGCTGGCCAAGCTGTTGCCAGCCGACCAGAAAGGCGTGGCCAGCAGCAGCCTGATTGGCGGCCAGATCAAACTGGCCGGCAGTGGCAACTCGGTGGGCAGCATGCTGGCCCATGCCGACGGCTCGGTGGCGCTGCTGATGTCGGGCGGCCAGATCAGCCAGATGACCATGGAAAAGGCCGGCCTGCACCTGTGGGAAATCTTCCGGCTGACGCTCACCGGCGACAAACAGATCAAGCTGCGCTGTGCGGTGGCCAACTTCGATGTCAAGGCCGGTGACATGCACGCCAACACCTTGCTGCTCGACACCGAAGTGACCACGCTGCTGGGCACTGGCCACATCGACCTGGCGCAGGAAAAGCTGGACCTGACCCTGACCCAGAAAACCAAGAACACCAGTCCGCTGTCCTTGCGCAGCCCGATCCACATCACCGGTAATTTCGCCAAGCCCGTCATCCGGGTGGACCAAACCCGCATGGCTGCGCGCGCGCTGGGGGCTTTGACGCTGGGCGTGATCAACCCGCTGCTGGCGCTGATCCCGCTGATCGATGCGGGACCGGGCAAGGACAGTGATTGTGTGCAATGGTTGCAAGGAAAAAAATGATGCTGAAAATTCTTACTCAATGGGTGCTGGTGCTGCTGACGACTTTGGGCGCGGCGGGCTGTGCCAGTTTGCCTGACACCGATGCCCTGATTGCACACCACAGCGCACAAGAGGCTAATTTCGAGACCGCGCGTGGCCCGGTCTCGGCCAGGCAAAATGCCGCCATCCTGGCCAGCTTGCAGCGCAAGTCGGGCGACCTCGACATCCTGGAAAAACAAATGGCGCTGGAGCAGGCCATCAGCGACAGCCCTCTGGTGCTGGGTAACAGGGTCAGCCTGCTGCAGGACGGCGCTGCCACTTACGCTGCCATGTTCGGCGCCATCCGCCAGGCCCGGGACCACATCAACCTGGAAACCTACATCATCGAGGACGACACCACCGGCGACGACTTTGCCACCCTGCTGCTGGCCGCCCAGGCGCGTGGCGTGCAAGTTAACCTGATCTACGACAGCGTGGGCGGCATCAACACCCCCAAGGCGTTTTTCGACCGCCTCACGAAAGCCGGTATCGCCGTGCTGGAATTCAACCCCATCAACCCCTTGACCGCCAAGGGGCCGTGGGAGCTCAACAGCCGGGACCACCGCAAACTACTTATCGTCGACGGCCGCTCGGTCATTCTGGGCGGCATCAACATCAGCAACGTCTATGCCTCGGGGTCGTTCCTGAAGCGCGCCAAAAAACCGCCACCTGAGGGCGTGATGTGGCGCGACACCGACCTGAAGATTGAAGGCCCGGTGGTGGCCGAATTCCAGAAGCTGTTTTTGCAGACCTGGGAAAAACAAAAGGCGCCCAAGCTGGCGGCGAAAAACTATTTCCCCAAGCTCGCGCCGCAGGGCAACGACATCGTGCGTGCCATTGGCAGCACGCCCGACGACCCCTTCAGCCTGATCTACCTGACCCTGATCTCGGCCATTGGCAATGCCGAAAAGACGGTCCACCTGACCAACGCCTACTTTGTGCCCGACCCGCAACTGCTCAAGGCGCTGCGTGATGCCGCTGCGCGCGGCGTGCAGGTGCAACTGATCCTGCCCAGCAAATCCGACTCCGAGCTGGTGTTCCACGCCGGGCGCGCGCATTACGCCGAGCTGCTGGCCGGCGGCATCCAGATTTACGAGCGCCAGGGCGCGCTGCTGCATGCCAAGACGGCGGTGATTGACGGCGTCTGGTCCACCGTGGGTTCGACCAACCTGGACTGGCGCAGCTTTCTGGACAACGACGAAGTCAACGCCGTGGTGCTGGGCCGCGAATTTGCCACCCAGATGCAGGCCATGCACCAGCAGGACCTGGACGCCTCACAACGCATCACCCAGCAAGCCTGGGCCAAACGGCCACTGCAATTCAAGTTCAAGGAATGGATGGCGCAGCATTGGGGGCGCTTGCTGTAGCCGCCAAAAACCCGGCCAGCTGGCCCGCCACTTTCTGCACCGCGCGGTTGGCGGCCAGCACGCCGCCGTAGGCATCTTCCGAATCGGCGGGCTCTGCGGCTTCGAACTCGTGCCAGGCCAGCACGCGCCGGGTTTTGTCGTCCACCAGGGTGGCGCGCAGGGTCAGGCGCACCTGGCTCGGGCGGGTCTGAAAGTCGTGTTGCAGGCGCACCAGGTCGGTATCGAGCCGCAACTCACCGGAGGCCGCACCGGGCATCAGCACCACGGCGCGAAAGGCGCCTGTTTTTTCGATCGCCGTCACCAACAGTGGCCCCAGCATGCGCGCCGGCGGCTCCACCCACTGGCTGAGCGCGAAGTAGTCGAGCTTGTGGGCTTCGCGCAGGTAGATGATGCGGGGACTGTCAAAGCCGGCGGCGGCGTGCGGCGGGTTGATCAGCAAGGTGGGCGCTGTGGACGCACCGAGGGTCGGCCCGGTGACCGTGCGGGCATGGGCCGGTCCCGGGTTGTTGAGCGCATAAAAAATGGTCGCCGGTGCGCTCGCTGGGGCCAATGCGCTGCAGGCGCTTAGCGCCACCAAAGAGACGCCGATGACGGCAAGGCGAAACAGGGAACGACCGCCTGCATCTGAATTGTCATTGCGATTGCCGCGTCGCTGTGCTCCTCGCAATGACGGCCAGCGTGGCAATCCATGCAGTCCGGAAGTCATGGATTGCCACGCTTCGCTCGCAATGACAACCGGCTCGTTGAACGCAACGCGCGATGACACACCGCTCTTTGTTTCGGTCATGGTGACACTCCTTTTTCTCCAGGCCCGGCGGGCACCGGTTGACGGCCAAAAATCAGTCCGCGTGGGTCGCGCTCTGTCTGGTCGCTCAAACGCCGCAGCGACGTGGTCAGGGCGCTCAGTTCGCCCAGCAAGCGTTCCAGTTCGGGCAGCGTTTCCACGCTGAAACGCTTCACATCGGCGCCCATGGCATCCACGGTGCTGCCGGCTTTGACGCTGGTGGTGGCCACTTCCACACCCATTTTTTCCAGCGCATCGGCACTGCGCCCGATACGCTCGGCGACCGGCCCCAAATCAGCAGTGAGCTTGGCCGTGTTATCGAAGGTTTTGGCGGCCTGGGTCAGCCCCTTGTCAATGTCCGCGCGGCGCGCCGCCACGGTGTGGGCCACGGCTGCCAGGTCGGCCAGCGCGTTCTTGAAGGCGGCCTGATTTTCCGGCCCGAGCAGGCTGTTGATGCCGTCCGAGGTGCTGTCAAGCTTGCTCAGCACGCTGGTCAGGATGTATTCGAGCCGGGTGGACAGGGACGGCTTGGTGCGAATCTCGGGGTAGAGGCTGCCCGGCTTGGCTTGCAGCACCGGCGAGTTGGCCGCGCCGCCGCTGAGCTCCACGTAGGCGATGCCGGTCAGTCCCTGGGTTTTCAGCACCGCCACGGTGTCCTCGCGGATGGGCGCGCCATACTCGATGGCAAACAGCAGCCTGACCTGCTGCGGGTTGGCGCTATCCAGGGCGATGTCCTGGACCTTGCCCACATCGACGCCGTTGTATTTCACCGGCGCATTCAAATTGAGCCCGGCGACCGATTCGTCCACCACGGCCAGATAGAGGTCGTATTGCTTCTGCCAGGAGCCGCCCGAGGCCAGCCACAACACGCCGGCAATCAGGGCGGCACTTAAGCTCAGCACAAACGCGCCGACCAGGGTGTAGTTCACTTTGGTTTCGATGATGGCTCCTTGGTTTGGCTTGGAGGAAAGGACTGCGGCTGGGCTGCGCGCCCGCGCGCGCCTTCAAAAAATGGCCGGATCGCAGCTTGGTCCATGAGGGCCAGCGCCGCCATGGAGCCCACGCCCTGCACCCTGCCCTCGCCCAGCACGGCGACCCGGTCCGCCACCTGCCACAGCAGGTCCAGGTCGTGTGAAATCATGACGATGGTGAGTCCGAACAGGTCGCGCAGGCGCAACACCAGTTCATCGACGCCCGCCGCGCTTTCGGGGTCAAGGCCGGCGGTGGGCTCGTCCAGAAACAGCAGTTCGGGGTCGAGCGCGAGCGCCCGCGCCATCGAGGCACGTTTCATCATGCCGCCACTGAGCTGCGCCGGATACTGCGCACCCACTTCGGGCTTGAGGCCGGTCAGGTGGAGCTTCCAGGCGGCAATCTCGTCAATCAATTTGTCACTCAGTCGCGTGTGTTCGCGCAGCGGCAGGCCAATGTTTTCCAGCACCGTGAGCGAGCCGAACAAGCCGCCATGCTGGAACAGCACGCCCCAGCGCAGGCGCAGGTCGAGCGCCGCCTCGGGTGACAGGTTCAGCAACTCAGCCCCCAGCACCTTGATGCTGCCGGCATCGGGGCGATGCAGCAGGATCATCTCGCGCAGCAGCGTCGATTTGCCCGAGCCACTGCCGCCGATGATGGCAAAAACCTCGGCACGGCGGACCTGCAAATTCAGCTTCTGATGCACCACATGCGCGCCAAAGCGGGTCTCCACGTCGCGCAGGTCGATCACGATGTCGCGGTCTGCGGCTGTTGCAGCTGAAGTGGTGCTCATGTCACAGGTCCAGCAGGCTGAAGGCGACCGAAAACAAGGCGTCGGCCACGATCACCAGAAAAATCGACTGCACCACACTGCGGGTGGTTTGGCGCCCCACGCTGTCGGCCCCACCGTGGGTGCGAAAGCCCTGAAAACACCCGACCATCACTATGATGGCGGCAAACACCGGCGCCTTGCCAATGCCCACCAGGTAGGAGGTGATGCTGACCGCCTTGACCAGCCGGTCCAGAAACTCGCCAAAGCCCACGTCCAGCTGCGTTTTGGCCATCATCATGCCGCCCAAAATGCCCATGGCATCGGCAAACACCGTGAGCAGCGGCAGCGCAACCACCAGCGCCAACACCTTGGGCAGGACCAGCAGTTCCTGCGGGGCCAGACCCAGCGTGCGCATGGCATCAATTTCTTCGGTCACCGCCATGGTGCCGATTTGCGCAGCGTAGGCCGAGCCGGAGCGCCCGGCCACGATGATGGCGGTGATCAGCGGCGCAAACTCGCGCAGCATCGACAGACCCACCA
>JBASJO010000415.1:0-1782 GCA_049655365.1 Rhodoferax sp.
AGCGTAGTCAGCCGACGCGTAACCCGTGGTGGTGGCCACCGACACCACATGGAAGGCAGCGGCGCGCAAGGCCGCCTGGGGTTCATCGAAGGTGCCATGCAGCAACAACAAGACAGCCAGCCCCAAAGCGGAGCCCAGCAGCGCCAGCACATAGGCCCGCACCTCGGTGTCGCGCCACAGGGACCGCACCGAGCGCGCCCGCCAGACAATGAAGTAACGCGCAAAGCTGATGCCTGACAGCGCCATGAAAACAATGGCCACGAGTTCAATGTCACGCGAATTCCAGAAGCCAAAACTCGCGTCATGGGACGAAAAACCACCCAGGCCCATGGTGCTGCACATGTGCATGAAGGCATCGGCCCAGCTCATGCCGGCCTGGTAATACGCCAGCATGCAGGCCAGGGAAAAAACAAAATACACGCCCCACAAGCCGCGCGCGGTCTCAGCAATGCGCGGTGTCAGGCGGGCATCCTTCATGGGTCCGGGGGTTTCGGCCTTGTAGAGCTGCACGCCACCCAAGCCCAGCAGCGGCAACACCGCCACCACCAGCAGCATCACACCGAGGCCGCCGATCAGCTGCAAAAAACAGCGCCACACATTGACCGAAACCGGTAGCCCATCCAGTCCGGACAAGGCCGTGGCCCCGGTGGCGGTCAGGCCGCTCATGGCCTCAAAATAGGCATCGGTCCAGCTCAGGCCATCAATCGCCAACACCAAGGGCACGGCAGAGCAGGCTGGCAACACCGTCCACACCAGATTGACCAGCACAAAGCCATCACGCGGCATGAGTTCGCGGTGGTGTCGATGGGTGAGCAACCAGAGCACCAGCCCACAGCCCAGCGTGATCGCCATGCTTTGCAGCCACACGTCCAGCAAGGCAGGCGCATCCAGTTGCCAGGCCCAGGCCATCGGCACCAAAAACAGCAAGGCGTAGCCCACCATGATGCGGGCCAGGATGTTGAGCGCCGGAGCCAGGCTGGTCATGGTCTAGAAAAAGTTGGCACTGACCTGGAACAACTTCTCCACCGGCCGCAGCAAACGCTTGTTGGAAATGAAGATGATGATGTGGTCGGCTTCCTGGATCACCAGGTCGTGGTGCGGCATCAAGACCTCACAGTCCCGCCCCTCGCCGCGCACAATCACGCCAAAGCGGGCGCCCTCAGGCAATTTGATCTGCTCAATGCGCCGCCCCACCAACTGGGACGACTTGACATCACCGCGAGCCACGCCCTCCAGCGCCTCGGCCTCGCCGCGACGCAAGCTGTGCACCGCCGCCAGCGCACCGCGGCGCACGTGCACCAGCAGTTCGCCGATGACCGTTTGGGCGGGCGAAATGGCAATGTCAATGGTGCTGCCCTGCATCATCTCGGCATAAATGCGCCGGTTGATCAAGGCAATCACCCGCCTGGCACCGAGCCGCTTGGCCAGCATGGCCGACAAGATATTGTCTTCATCGTCGCTGGTCAGCGAGATGAACAAATCCATCTGCCCCACGCCCTCCTCGAGCAGCAGGGTTTCATCGGCCGAGTCGCCTTCCAGCACCAACATATCAGAGGGCAATTCCCCCGCCAGATATTTGCAGCGCTTGTGGTCCTGCTCGATGATCTTGACCTGGCACTGCCCCACCAGGCTGCGCGCCAGCCGCAGGCCCACCTTGCCGCCGCCGGCAATCATGACGCGGCGCACCGGCTGGTCATTGTTATGAATGGCGCGCAACACTTCCCGAATTTTTTGCTTGTCGGCCAGCACAAAGACCTCGTCACCCGCCAGCACGCGGGTATC
>JBASJO010000416.1:0-2340 GCA_049655365.1 Rhodoferax sp.
ATTCATGATGCAATCGGTTTTGGGTGCCAGCGTTTTGGCCTCAGGTACGGTAATGGCTGCGGCCCCCATGGTGGCCGAGACTGATGCCAACGCCAAGGGCCTGGGTTACGTGGCTGACTCTGCCAAGGCCGACGTCAAAAAATACCCCAAGCACGCGGACACCCAGTTGTGCAGCAACTGCGCCTTGTACCAAGGCAAGGCCGGTTCCACCTCAGGCGGTTGCCCGTTGTTTGCTGGCAAGGAAGTGGCCGCCAAGGGCTGGTGCAGCGCCTGGGCCAAGAAGGCCTAAGCGAAAAACTGGATTCGTCCAGTTCACAAAAAACCCACCCTTGTGGTGGGTTTTTTGTTTTTGGGCTCTGGCAGCCAGGGCAATGCTAAATTTCGGATAATCCGGGCATGAACCCAACAATCAATGCTGATCCGGCCGAGCTGGCCAAATTTTCCGACCTGGCCCACCGCTGGTGGGACGCCGAGGGCGAGTTTCGCCCGCTGCACCAGATCAACCCCCTGCGCCTGGGCTGGATGAAGGAATTCTGCGACTTGCAGGGCAAGGCCGTGCTCGACGTCGGCTGTGGCGGCGGCATCCTGGCCGACTCGTTGGCACGCTCGGGCGCCCACGCCACCGGCATCGACCTGTCGACCAAGGTGCTGCGTATTGCCCAGTTGCACGCCATGGACGCGGAAACCGAAAACGTGCACTACCGCGAGATCAGCGCCGAGGCCATGGCCGCCGAGCAGCCGGCGGGTTTTGATGTCGTGACCTGCATGGAAATGCTGGAGCACGTGCCCGACCCGGCGTCGGTGGTGCAGGCCTGCGCCACGCTGGTCAAGCCGGGTGGCTGGGTGTTTTTCTCCACGCTCAACCGCAACCCCATGTCCTTTGTGCAGGCCATCGTGGGGGCGGAATATGTGCTCAACATGCTGCCGCGCGGTACCCACGAATACGCCAAGTTCATCCGCCCCAGCGAACTGGCGGGTTTTTGCCGCCGCGCCGGCCTGAACGTCATGCAGACGCGGGGCTTGTCGTTCAACCCGCTGACCCAGCGTTACTGGCTCAACAGCAACACCAGCGTCAATTACCTGCTGGCCACGCAAAAACCGGCGAGTTTGCCAGCGTGACGGTCCAAGGTGCCCGCTTTGCCAATGTGCAAGCCGTGCTGTTCGATCTGGACGGCACGCTGATCGACAGCGCCCCCGACCTGGCCGCCGCCGCGGACGCCATGCGCCTGGCGCGCGGCCTGCCCTCGCTGTCGCTGGCACAGTACCGACCGATGGCCGGGGCAGGTGCCCGTGGCCTGTTGGGCGTGGCGTTTGGCATGACCCCCGAGCATGCAGATTACGACACCCTGCGTGAAGAGTTTTTTTGCATTTATGAGCGCAACCTGACACAGCGCACCCAGATATTCGACGGTGTGTCCGCGTTGCTGGAGAGTTTTGCCACGCAAGGTGTGAAATGGGGCGTGGTGACCAACAAGTCGGAGCGATTCACCCTGCCACTCACCGGCTCGATGGCCTTGTTTGCCACAGCGGGCGCTATTGTCAGCGGCGACACCACGCCCTTTGCCAAGCCGCACCCGGCGCCCCTGTTGGAAGCCGCCCGCCGCATGGGTGTGGACGCCAGTCGCTGTGTTTATGTGGGAGACGACGAACGCGACATCGTGGCCGGTCTGGCGGCAGGCATGGCCACCGTGGCGGTGACCTATGGCTACCTTGGTGCGCAGGCCGATACCAGCCAGTGGGGCGCAAATGCCACAATTAATTGTGTGAATGAACTGCTGCCGCTCTTGCAATTTTCCAGCTTGGCCTAAAATACGAGGCTCAGGGGCTGCACTGGTTTCGACGTGGATTCGGACGCGCGGCAGGGCATGTCGAGCTGAATGGGCTCGTAAAACAGATTCAAAAAAACTAACTGCAAACGACGAACGTTTCGCACTCGCTGCTTAATTGCACGTGAGCCTCACAACAGTCAGCCGATCGGCTGGGCAAGGGTAGCGCAAGCTGTCCAGGCTGTGGGGTAATTTTATTCGGCTGGGGTCGCCTTGGGTAACTTAGGGCGATTCGAGAAAATAGGTTGCTGGCGATTTGCATAGCGTGCCACTGCGCGATGTGAAAAGCGAGATCCAAATCAGACGGCTACACATGTAGAACTGTTCGAAGAAGGTTTGCGGACGCGGGTTCAAATCCCGCCAGCTCCACCATACACAAAAACCAACCGGTTATCCGGTTGGTTTTTTTTCGCCTAAACCCGCGTGTTCACAGCTGGTGACCGTTCGCCGGGAGGTTTGCGATAATTCATGTCCTCATCCTTGCCATCTGACAGGCGCGCGCTCAGGGCCATTC
>JBASJO010000417.1:0-6181 GCA_049655365.1 Rhodoferax sp.
TACCGATGAATTATTGAAGACGCTGGGGCTGGATGCGGACGCCGTGCAGGCGCTGCGCCAGGCCGGTGCCGTTGGCTGAATGATCAGACCGACAAAGGCATGGCCTGCTCCGCCAGGCTAGCGTGCAAGGCGGCACCGAGCGGCAGCACCTCGTCATTGAAGTCGTAGCGGTTGTTGTGCAGGTGGCAACTGCCCAGGCCGTTTTCTGACCCTTGGCCGAGCCGCAGGTAGGCCCCGGGCTTGACGCGCAGCATGAAGGAAAAGTCCTCGGCGCCCATGCTCGGCTCCAGGTCGCGCACCACGTTGGCGGCGCCCACCAGGCTCTGGGCCACATCGCCGGCAAAGCGGGCCTCAGGCGCGGTGTTGACCGTGGCGGGGTACATGCGCTCATAGGTCACCACTGCCGTGGCGCCAAATCCCTGCGCCACCGAACTGCACAACTCATGGAGGCGGCGCTCGATCAGCGCCTGCACCTCGGCCTTGAAGGTGCGCACCGTGCCCACCAGGGTCGCGCTGCCCGCCACCACGCTCATGGCGTTCAGGTCGCCCGCCTGCATGGCGCACAGGCTGATCACGGCGCTGTCCACCGGTTTGACGTTGCGCGACACGATGCTTTGCACCGCGGTGATGATGTGCCCGGCCACCAGCACCGAGTCGACGGTCTGGTAGGGGTGCGCGCCGTGCCCGCCCTTGCCGGTGATCTCGATCGTGATGCGGTCTGCCGCGGCCATCATCGGGCCGGTGTTAAGGCCGATGGTGCCCGGGCGCATGGCCGGCCAGTTGTGCATGCCGTAGACCGACTGCACCGGAAAGCGCTCGAACAGGCCGTCGTCGATCATGGCCTGGGCGCCGGCGTAGCCTTCTTCGCCGGGTTGAAAAATCAACACGGCAGTGCCGTCGAAGTTGCGCGTCTCGGCCAGGTAACGCGCCGCGCCCACCAGCATCGCGGTGTGGCCGTCGTGGCCGCAGCCGTGCATCAGCCCGGGACGCGCCGACTTCCAGGCGAAATCGTTGTGCTCGGTCATGGGCAACGCGTCCATGTCGGCGCGCAAACCGACCATTTTCCCGCTGCTGTTGCGCTGGCCATGGATCACGGCCACCAGACCAGTCTTGCCGATGCCGGTATGAATGGCGTCGACACCACAGACTTTCAGTGCCTGCTCGACGCGGTGGGCGGTATAAACCTCTTCAAAACCCAGTTCCGGGTGCGCGTGCAAGTCGCGCCGCAAGGCGGTCAGTTCAGGGTGAAAAGCGGCAATGTGGGCAAAGGCTCGGTTATTCATCACACCCCAAAAAGTTCCCCGCCGGCCTGATCCGCCGGAGGTGTCACGCCCAGGTGGCGGTAGGCGGCCAGCGTGGCGATGCGGCCGCGTGGCGTGCGCTGCAGATAACCCTGCTGAATCAAATAGGGCTCGATCACGTCCTCGATGGTCTCGCGCTCCTCGCCAATGCTGGCGGCAATGTTGTCCAGGCCGACCGGGCCGCCGTCGAAACGATGGATCACGGCCTCCAACAACTTGCGGTCCATCAAATCGAAGCCCTGCGGATCGACATCGAGCATGGCCAGCGCGCGGTTGGCAATGTCGAGCGTGATCTCGCCCACGCCCTTCACATCGGCATAGTCGCGCACCCGGCGCAGCAAGCGGTTGGCAATGCGCGGTGTGCCGCGTGAACGCCGTGCAATCTCGAAACCGCCTTTTTCATCGGTGGTCACCTTGAGCAGGCCAGCGCTGCGCTTGACGATGCGCGCCAGCTCCTCGGGGGTGTAGAACTCGAGCCGCGCCACAATGCCAAAGCGGTCGCGCAAGGGGTTGGTCAACATGCCGGCGCGGGTGGTGGCACCCACCAGCGTGAAGGGCTGCAAATCAAGCTTGATGCTGCGCGCTGCCGGGCCTTCACCGATCATGATATCGATCTTGTAGTCTTCCAGCGCGGGGTACAGAATTTCTTCGACCACCGGGCTCAGGCGGTGAATTTCGTCGATGAACAGCACATCGTTTTTTTCCAGGTTGGTCAGCAGCGCGGCCAGGTCCTTGGGTTTTTCCAGCACCGGGCCGCTGGTCTGGCGCAGGTTCACGCCCAGTTCGTGCGCGATGATGTGGCTCAAGGTGGTTTTGCCCAGACCCGGCGGGCCGAACAGCAGCACATGGTCGAGCGCCTCGTCGCGCATCTTGGCGGCGCTGATGAAAATTTCGAGCTGCTCGCGCGCCTTGGTCTGGCCCACGTATTCCTGCATCAGCTTGGGCCGCAGCGCGCGCTCGATCGCCTCCTCGTTGGGCGAGGCGGGCGCGTTGGACACCACCCGCTTGGGCGGCGCCGGGGCAAAGTCGTCGGTTTGAATACTCAAGGCAGGCTCAATTCAGCAGCAAAGAGAGGCACTATAGCGCCAGCCGGGTCGCCAGCCACTGGCTTAAAGAACTGGCGGGGTCTTCAAAGCCGTGGATGCCGATGTAATGGTCGGCGCCGGGCAGCGCGCTGATCTCGCCGGCATTGCCCGCACCTTGCCAAGCGGCGTGGAAACTGCTGGCCTGGCGCGCAAACTCCGGCGTTTCCTCGCTGCCCCAGTTGACCCAGACCGGCGTTGTGCAAGGCCGCACACCGAACATCGGTGAATGGCGCCGGATGATGCCCTCGTCGAGCTGGATCATGGGCTGCAAATAGCTGTAGCGCAGCGGCGCGATGTCGTAAATGCCGCTGACCAGGACCGCGGCGGCAATGGGGTCGGCGGGCAAACCGTAGTCCTCAAGCCAGCACGTTTGCAGGCACATAGCGGTCAAATGGGCGCCTGCCGAATGGCCGCCCAAGGCGATGCGCGCCGGGTCACCACCGTATTCGCCAATGTGGCGGTGCGTCCAGGCCACGGCCGCGCGCACCTGGCGCGTGATTTCATCCAGGCTCACAAAAGGGCACAGGGCGTAATTGACGACCACGGTGGTGATGCCCAGTGGCTGCAGGCCCAGCGCCACACAGCTGAATTCCTTGCTGGAAAACGCGCGCCAGTAACCGCCATGAAGGAAAACAAACACTGGCGCGTTGGGCACATCGGCTGGAAAAATGTCGAGCGTCTCGGCCAGCGTCGGGCCGTAAGGCACATCGAGCACACAACGCAAGGTCTGCCGGGCCAGCGCCGACCGGTCCACATAGTGTTTGGCCGGCGCCGTTGGGTCTGGCAGCTTGATGGCAGGGTTGTACTGCGCATCAATTTGGGCCTGGCTTGCAAATTCACGGTAGAGAGTGGTCATGTTTCTAGACTCAACAGGTGGGGAATCACACCCCAATATAACGCTGCCACAGGTCCGGCTCGGCCGCCAGCTGCCCGGAGTCGCCCTGCCACACGACCTGGCCGCGCTCCAGAATGCTGTGGTGATGCGCCAGTTTGATGAGCCGCTGCACGTATTTGTCGATCACCAGAATGGTCTGGCCGCGGTGGCTCAACTGGTGCAGGCATTGCCAGATATCTTCACGCACCAGCGGCGCCAGGCCCTCGGTGGCCTCGTCCAGGATCAGCAAATGCGGGTTGGTCATGAGGGCACGGCCAAGGGCCAGCATTTGCTGCTCGCCGCCCGAGAGTTGGTTGCCCATGTGGCGCACCCGCTCGGCCAGGCGCGGGAACAAATCGAACACCGACTCCAGCGTCCACGGGTCCGACGACGCATTGCGGTTGTCGGCAAACGCCAGCAGGTTTTCCCTGACCGACAGATTCGGAAAAATCTGCCGACCCTCGGGTACCAGCGCCAACCCCATGCGGGCGATGCGATCGGGCGTCAGACGGTCGATGCGCTCACCAAGAAAACGCACGCTGCCGGACCGGACCGGGGTCAGCCCCAGAATGGAGCGCACCGTGGTCGTTTTGCCCATGCCGTTGCGCCCCAGCAGCGTCGCGACCTCACCGGGCTGCACGGAAAAACTCACGCCAAACAGCACCTGGCTGGCGCCATAGGCGGTTTGCAGACCCTCCACTTCCAGCAGCGCGCTCATGCCGTGGCTTCCTCGTCGTCGCCCAGGTAGGCCAGCCGCACCTCGGGGTGCTGGCGTATCTCCTCAGGGGTGCCGCAGGCAATGACCCGGCCAGCCACCAGCGTCGAGATGCGGTCCGCCAGCCGGAACACCGCGTTCATGTCGTGTTCCACCAGCAGCAGCGTGGTCTCCCCGCGCAGGCTTTGCAGCAAGCTCAGCATGCGTTCGGACTCGTCGGGACCCATGCCGGCCATGGGCTCGTCGAGCAGCAGCAATTTGGGCCGGGTGGCCAGCGCCAGGCCGACCTCGAGCTGGCGCTGTTCGCCATGCGACAGGGCGCCGCCAAGCCGATGGACGTGTAAACCCAGACCGACCCGTTGTGCCACCTCAAAGGCCTGGGCGTAACGCCCGGTATCGCGGCGCGCGGGTCGCCAGAAATTCAGGCTGTGGCCGGCGTGGGCCTGCACCGCCAGCGCCAGGTTGTCCAGTACCGACAGACGATGGAAGATGCTGGTGATCTGGAACGAGCGCGCCAGGCCGTGCGCCACCCGCGCATGCATGGGCATGCGGGTGATGTCCACGCCGTCAAACTGGATGCGCCCAGCACTGGGCGCCAGGGCGCCGGAAATCAGCTGGATCAAAGTGGTTTTGCCGGCGCCGTTGGGACCGATCAGCGCATGAATCTCACCGGTGAGCACGCTCAGGCTGGCGTGGTCGGTGGCACGCAGGCCGCCATAGGACTTGACCAGGCCGTCGACTTGCAGCAGCGTGCTGTGGCTCACGGCGTTTCCCTTTTCAAGCGCAAGCTCAGCAAGCCGTTGGGTGCCAGCAGCACCACGGCCAGCAGCACGGCACCCAGGCCAAACTGCCAGTGAATGGTGAAGCTGCTCAGGAGTTCCTCGAGCGCCAGAAACACCACGGCGCCGACCAAACCACCATACAGCTGCCCGACCCCGCCCAAAATCACCATCACCATCAACATGCCGGACTCGCTCCACTGCATCATCGACGGGCTGACAAAACCGCCCTGATGCGCCAGCAGGGCACCGGCCAGACCGGCCAGCGCACCCGCCAGCACAAAGGCCACTAACTTGAAACGGTACACCGGGAAACCAATGGCGGCCATGCGTGTCTCGTTGTCGCGAATCGCCTGCAGGGCATGGCCAAAACGGGAGTTCAGCAAGCGCTGCACTCCCAAGAAAACCGCCACGACAAGGGTCAGCACCAGGTAGTAGAAGGTGGCATCCTGACTCAGGTCCAGGTTGAATCCCGGGTCAAAGCGACCGCTCAGCGACAAGCCATCGTCGCCGCCATAGGTTTTGACCGACACCATCAGGTAGTACAGCATCTGCGCAAAGGCCAGCGTGATCATGATGAAATAAACACCCCGGGTGCGCAGGCTGATGGCCCCGATCAGCAAGGCAAAAGCGCCCGCTGTCACAAAGGCCAGCGCCAGCGCCAGCCAGGCGGACGGCAGCCCATGTTGCATCAATATCCCCGCCGCATAAGCCCCGACACCGACAAACGCCGCGTGGCCAAAACTGACCATGCCGCCAAAACCCAGAATCAGATTGAGGCTGGTGGCCGCCAGCGCAAAAATCAAAAACCGGCTGGCCACACCGACATAAAACTCCTGGCCCCAGGCGTGCGCCAAGGTGGGCAGCAACACCAGGGCGATCAGCAAACCCAAGCCGGTGCGCCAACGCAGCGGGTGGTCGAGCAAGCCGGGTTTTGCATCCATCTTAGCCATGGGCAGGAAACAGCCCTTGCGGCTTGAAGAACAGCACGGCGGCCATCAGCACGTAAATCAGGATCGCGGCCAGCGCCGGGCCGATGCTGCCGGCCAGCTCCGGCCCCGCGATGCGCTCAAAGACAAAAGGAATCAGCGTGCGTCCGGCGGTGTCCACCACGCCCACCAGCAGGGCCCCCAGCAGCGCGCCGCGGATCGAGCCGATGCCGCCGATCACGATCACGACAAAGGCCAGAATCAAAATGCGCTCACCCATGCCGACCTGCACCGCCAGCAGCGGCCCGAGCATGCCGCCAGCCAGCGCGCACAAACCCGCGCCCATGGCAAACACCAGGGTGAACAGGCGCCGCACATCCACCCCCATGGCCAGCGCCATCTCGCGGTTCGAAGCACCGGCGCGTACTTGCATGCCCAGGCGGGTGCGTGACACCAGCAGGTACAGCAAGCCGGCGGCCGCCAGACCCACGACAATGA
>JBASJO010000418.1:0-5058 GCA_049655365.1 Rhodoferax sp.
GCCACAGGTAGTTGACCAGATTGGCCTGTACCGGCGGTGCATTTTGCAAGGCGACAAAGAGCAAAAAATGGTAGCCGAACAGGCCATAGACACCGAGCGCCAGCGTTGGCAGTGGCACCCGCCACGCCGTCAGCTTGAAGTTGGACAGCGGCAGCGCACTCAGGCCCCCCACCATCAGCGACAGGCCGGTCAGCAAAAAAGGCGGCACATGGCGCAAGGCCACGCCCAGACTGGCCAGGCTGCCCCACATGGCAATGGCGGCCAGCGCCAGCAGCTTGGCGCGGGCATGAAGATCGGGCTTCAAGGGCGCTGGTCGGTGGAGGGTTTTTGCCACAGGTTGATGCCACCCTCGACCGCATGCTGGTCAATGGACTGCAGTTCCCCGGCGCTGAACGACAGTTGGCGCAAGGCGCCGGCCAGCTCGGTGATTTGCGCGGCCGAACTGGCCCCGATCAGGGCACTGGTGACGCGCGCGTCGCGCAACACCCAGGCAATGGCCATTTGCGCCAGACTCTGGCCGCGTACTTGCGCCAGGTCGTTCAGGGCGCGCACATGTTTGAGGTTGGTTTCGCTCAAAAAGTCGGGCTTGAAGGAGCCGCCACCGGGCCGGTTGATGCGCGCATCGCTGGGTGTGCCGTTGAGGTATTTGTCGGTCAGCAGGCCTTGCGCCAGCGCGCTGAAGGCAATGCAGCCCATGCCGGTGCCATCCAGCGCGTCCAGCAGGTCTTCCTCGATCCAGCGGTTCAGCAGGCTGTACGAGGGCTGATGAATCAGCGGGCGCACCCCCATGCTGCGCAACAAGGCCGCAGCTTCACGTGTCTTGCTGGCCGAATAGCTGCTGATGCCCACATACAAGGCCTTGCCCTGCTGCACCACGCTGGCCAGCGCGCCCATGGTTTCCTCCAGCGGCGTGTCGGGGTCGAAGCGGTGCGAATAAAAAATGTCCACATAATCCAACCTCATGCGTTGCAGGCTCTGGTCGAGGCTGGCCAACACATGTTTGCGCGAACCGCCGCCCGTGCCGTAAGGGCCGGGCCACATGTCCCAGCCGGCTTTGCTGGAGATGATGAGCTGGTCGCGGTAAGGCCGGAAGTCGCGCTTGAGGTGTGCACCAAAATTGGTCTCGGCGCTGCCGTAGGGCGGACCGTAGTTGTTGGCCAGATCGAAGTGCGTGATACCGAGGTCGAACGCAGTGCGCAGCATCTCGCGCTGGTTCGCCAGCGGCGTGGCATCGCCAAAGTTGTGCCAAAGCCCGAGTGAAATCGCGGGGAGCTTGAGGCCGCTTTTGCCGCACAAGCGGTAGGGCATGGTGTGATAACGGACGGGATTGGCTTGGTAGTTCATGAACGCTGGAAATGGTGTGACAGACGCCGACGGCGTGCATCAACACGCCGAGGCCTTGATCATAGCGGCGGCTTTTTCGGCAATCATGATCACCGGGGCGTTGGTGTTGCCGCTCACGATGCGCGGCATGATGGACGCATCGACCACGCGCAGGCCCTGCAGCCCATGCACGCGCAACTCGGCATCGACCACATCCATGGCACCCGGGCCCATGCGGCAACTGCCCACCGGGTGGTAGATGGTATCGGCCAGATTACGGATGGTCTGCGCGATCTCATCGTCGGTTTGCGCCTTGGCCGTGGCGGCCAGCTCGCGCCCACCAAATTGCGCCAACGCGGGTTGCTGCAGGATGTGGCGCATCAATTTAAAGCCGCGCACCATGCGCGCCATGTCGTCGGGCTCCCGGAAAAAAGCCGGGTCCACCAACGGCAGCGCCTGCGGGTCCTTGCTGGCCAGGCGCAGGCTGCCACGGCTTTGCGGCTGCAGCAAGCACACATGACACGAGTAGCCATGGCCCAGCGCGGTAGTGCGGCCATGATTGATGAGCTTGCCAATGACAAAGTGCAGCTGCAGGTCGGGGATGGCCGCGGCGGGGTCGCTCTTGATGAAGCCACCGGCTTCGGCAAAATTGGTGGTCAGCATGCCACTGCGCTGCTTGCGCCACTCAAAAATACCTTGCAACATGCGCCAGGCGCCGCGGGGTGAGACGCCAAACAGGTCTTGGGCGCGCGGCGCGTCGACCACCTGCACCATGTCGATGTGGTCGTGCAAATGCTGGCCCACGCCGGGCAGGTGGTGAACCGACGCGATCTGGTGCGCCAGCAGGTGCTCACGCGGGCCGATGCCCGACAACATCAGAATCTGCGGTGACTGGACGGCCCCGGCGCTGAGCAGCACCTCGCGGCGGCATTTCAGGCGCCGGGTCTGGCCCTCGTGCAGGTACTCCACACCCACCGCACGCTTGCCGTCCAGCAGGATGCGGGTGGTCTGTGCGCCGGTAAACACCTTGAGGTTGTGCCGTGACAAATTGGGCGTGACATAGGCTTTGGCAGCGCTGCAGCGCTCGCCGTTCTTGTGCGTGACCTGATAAGGACCCACGCCTTCCTGGCTGGCGCCGTTGAAATCGGCATTGCGCGGGTAGCCGGCCTGCTCGCCCGCCTGGACAAACAGTTCGCCAAAGCGGTTCGGACTGCGCAAGTCCATCACATTGAGCGGGCCGCCCACACCATGAAAGTCATCAGCGCCGCGTTCGTTGTGCTCGGCTTTTTTGAAATAGGGCAGCAATTCGGCATAAGACCAGCCGGGGTTGCCCTGGGCAGCCCAGAAGTCGTAGTCAGCCGGGAAACCACGGGTGTAAATCATGGCATTGAGGGAACTGGAGCCGCCCAACACCTTGCCCCGTGGCTGGTAGCCGCAGCGGCCATTCAAACCCGCTTGCGGCACGGTATGAAGGCCCCAACCCAGCAGGCCGAACTTGGCCATCGCCGCCAGCCCCGCCGGGCAATGGATCAGCACGCTGCGGTCTGCCGGACCCGCTTCGAGCAGCGCCACCGTGACGCCAGGGTCTTCTGAAAGGCGCCCGGCCAGCACACAACCCGCCGAGCCGCCGCCGATAATGAGGTAGTCAAACATGGAACTATTCTGGTGGTACAAGCCTTAACGCATCGGTTCACGTTAGCGCAAAATAAACCATGCTGGTAGAGGTTGGACCCAAAATTGGCCGCAAAATGGCTTTTTGTAACGACAAACTTTTTGATGTTGAGGCGAAGATGACCCTGGCCGACACCCTGTTCCCCAAAGAAGACGCAAAAAACCCGCACCACGGGCTGCACAAAACCCCCGCAGCAGGCCAGGACAAGGCGCAAGCCCTGGCCTTCAGCTGGCCGGCACCGCCCTTTGCCATCTACCAGTCGCCACAGTCCTGGCGCGAGCCCGAGGAATGTGACATCGAAGGGCTTAATGGCGCCATCCGGCGCTGCCTGTTGATCACGCTGGACCCGGGCCGCAAGGTGGCTGTGATCCAGATTGAACAAAGCAAAACCCCGGTATCGCTGCCGTTCGCACAGTTTTTGCGTATCACCCTGAAGAAACTGCTGCACCCCCAGGAGATCAGCACCAACGAGCAGTTTTCCGACATTCTGGGGCACCGCGCCACAGTCGACTACCACCTGCAACTGAAAAACGGCACGAAGGTTTCGGGTCTGACCATCGGTTGTGTCGAAACCGACTACGGTCTGTTCCTGTTCCCGCCCGTCGGCCAGGAAGGGTCGATTGAACGCGTCTTCATGCCGCACGAAGCGTTCACCAGTTTCACGCTGGGCAGCCACATTGGGAAAGTGCTGGTCGACCACCAGATCGTCACCGAGCAGCAAGTGGAGCAGGCTGCAGAAGAGCAAAACTACTTGCGCAGTCGCAAACTGGGCGATTACCTGCTCGATACCGCCGTGCTGTTTCCCGAGCAGTTGATGCAGGCCCTGGCGCAGCAGTCCAAGATGCCGATGATCCGGGTCGGTGAAGCGCTGACCCTGCTGGGTTACATCAGCGACGATCAACTCAAACTCGCACTGGAAAAACAAAAGACCGAACGCTCGGTGCCCATTGGCGAGCTGCTCGTCAAGATGGGTTTTCTGACGCGGCACGACCTCATCACCGCCCTGGCGCGCAAGATGGGCTACCCGGTGGTCGATGTCAAGCAGTTTCCCATTGAAGACGCCGCCCTGAAAAAGATCCCGATGTCCACCGCACTGCGCCTCAACGTGATGCCGCTGATGCTGCGCGACAACATGACGGTGGTGGCCGCGGTGGACCCGACCCAGCACAAGATGCTCGAAGAACTGGAGTTCCTGGTGCAGGGCCGGGTCATTGCCACGCTGGGCGATGAAGTCCAGATCCGGCAGAGGATCCGCGAGACCTACGAGAAATTCGGCTTGCACCACAACGTGGTCGACGAGGAGCTCGACCTTCTTGAGGAAACCAGCGCGGAGCGGACCAGCTCCAGCGAGTTGCTGGAGTCCATGGAACTCAGCTCCGGTGATGAAGCGGCCGAAGACGACGAAAAGGCCATTGAGCAATCCGACAATACGCTGGTGCGCCTGATCAACACCATGATCATCGAGGCCCACGCCCGGGGCGTGTCCGACATCCACGTCGAATCACAACCACGGCGCGCCAAAGTGCGCATCCGCTTCCGCAAGGACGGCATGCTGGCGCCCTACCTGGAGTTACCGCACACTTACCGCGCGGCCCTGGTGGCGCGACTCAAGATCATGGCCGACCTGGACATCTCCGAGCGCCGCAAGCCGCAGGACGGCAAGATCAATTTCAGCAAGTTTTCCAAAAAACACCGGCTGGAATTGCGCATTGCCACCATCCCCACGGCCAACGGCCTCGAAGACGTGGTGATGCGCCTGCTGGCTTCCAGCAAACCCCTGGCCATGAACAAGCTCGGCTTGACCGAAACCAATTACACCCAGTTGCTTGAGGCGATCTCGCGGCCTTACGGCATGGTGTTGTGCGTGGGTCCCACGGGCTCGGGCAAAACCACCACGCTGCATTCGGTGCTGGGCCACCTCAACACGCCCGACCGCAAGATCTGGACCGCCGAAGACCCGATTGAAATCACCCAGCCCGATTTGCGCCAGGTGCAGATCAACCCCAAGATCGACTGGACTTTTGCCAAGGCCCTACGCTCTTTCCTGCGTGCCGACCCCGACA
>JBASJO010000419.1:0-2401 GCA_049655365.1 Rhodoferax sp.
CATCAGGATCGAGATGCCCAGGATCACGCCGGGGAGCGCTGTTGCCGGTAATATCCGCGAATCACGTTGCAGGAGGTTTCAGTCATGCCAGTCGTTGTTGTTGCCAACCCCAAGGGAGGCGTGGGAAAGTCCACCCTGTCCACCCAGATCGCCGGCTACTTTGCCAGCCAGAACCACGCGGTGATGCTGGGCGACGCCGATCGTCAGCAGTCGAGCAAACTCTGGCTGTCACTGCGCCCGGAGCAGGCGCGGGCCATTCGCAGTTGGGAACTGGGCAACGACCAGATTGCCAAACCGCCCAAAGGCACCACCCATGTGGTGCTGGACACCCCCGCCGGTCTGCACGGCAAGCGTCTCAAGGAAATTCTCAAGCGTGCGCACAAGGTGGTCGTGCCCTTGCAGCCCAGCGTGTTTGACATCTTTGCCACGCAGGATTTTTTGAATGAACTGGCCGAAAGCGCGCGAGCTGCCCAAATAGACATCGGCATTGTCGGCATGCGGGTGGATGAGCGCACCCGCGCCGCCGAGCAATTGCACACCTTTGTGGAAGCCACCGGCCTGCCGGTGCTGGGCTATGTGCGTGACACGCAAAACTACGTCCAGCTGGCGGCCCGCGGCCTCACGGTGTTCGACCTGCCGCCTGAGCGCGTGGCACGGGACATCGCGCAGTGGCAAGCCATTTGCCGCTGGCTGGAGCAGTAACGGGTCGCCAGGGATCCATTTGTAAGAACTGTGCCGGGTTGGTATGGTGTTTCGTCGGATTCAATGACACGGTCAAGCTGTCAGTCATTGCCTGCCATACTGGTCAACGCTGAGTAGCTGGCAAACAAAAACGCCACCCGTTCGGTACCGTTTTTCCAATGCTGCTTGCTGCTTGGTGGCTGGCCCAAGGCTTGAATCGTTACTGAAGGCATAAGACAGCTTAAACGCCTGTTGGCACGGTTCTGATCAAATAGTCATGAAACAGCGGCACGGTGAACGCCGTGTCCCCATGGACAGGGCTCCAAACGATGCCTTTCGAGATCAAACTGCTTTTGACGGGGCCAAACGAATTGGCCTTTTTGTTCATGTGTTGGGCAATATCGCCAGATCGGTGCGGTCCGGGACCGAGTTCGGCCATGGCTCTGAGATAGCGCTTTTCTGCCGGTGTAGTGCGCTCAAGCCGGACCCGGAAAAAGCTTTCATCAAGCGCGGCCACGGTGAGCTGAGATGCTTTCTCAACATCGTCAGCCGTGATGGGGCTGGACTGCGCAATGTCCCAGGCGTGTTTACCCCATTCCTGCAGAAAGTACGGGTAACCCTGGGTGTGCGAAATGATGCGTTCAACCGCACCATCATCATAATCCACGTCCAGATTCTTAGCTGGCTTGCGAATGGCCGCCTCTGCTGCAGGCTTATCCAGCTTGTCAACAAGGGGGTAATCAAACAGGCGCTCAGCATAGGATTTGGCTTCGCCAGCCAGACTGAGCAACTGAGGCAGACCCGCACCGACCACCGTGATCGGCAATTTCATTTGCGCGCAGCGGTGCAGGGCGGAAATCAGTGCTGCGAATTCAAGTTGTTTGATGTATTGCAGCTCGTCAATAAAAATCACCAGGACGGTTTTGGCCGCCTTGGCTGCATGGCCCACCTCGACAAAAAGCGCCGTCAAGTCACTCTCCAGGTCGCCGTTGTCAGCGAGTCCGCGCTCGGGCTCAAAGTCAATGCCCACCTCGATATCCTGGAACTTGAACTTGAGTACCTTGGCAAAACCGGCCAATGCACGCAATGATTTTTGGGCAAATTCTTTGGCTGATTCAATCTGACTCAGCCTCAGCAACGCTAGTCGCAAGGCAGGCGCCAATAGCGCCGGCAGAGAGCGATTTTCTGGTGCTTCGATGCGGATGGTATGGATGCCCGAGCTTTCCGCGTCGCTGCGCATCTGGTCAAGCAGCACCGTCTTGCCAACGCCGCGCAGGCCGACCATCAGTACACTTTTCGCAGTGTTGCCGATGCGCAGTCGCTCAATGCAGATGCGAACCTTCTCGCGCAAAGCATCACGTCCTGCCAGTTCGGGTGGAGGCGTACCAGCGCCGGGGGTGTAGGGGTTGCGTATCGGGTCCATATGTAAGGAGTTTATCTAAATTATGAATTTTTGATAAAACGCATAAATATTATATAAGACCCTTTGTGAACCTATATTCACCCCAAATGCTTGCCGACAATCCCGGCCAGCTCAAACATCGTCACCTGCGGCTTGCCAAAGACCGCCAGCAGTTTGTCGTCGGCATTGATGGCGCGCTTGTTGGCGGCGTCCTGCAAGTTGTTGGCCTTGATGTAGTCCCACAGCTTCTTGATGACCTGGGCGCGTGCCACGGGCTCGGCGCCAATGACAGCGGCCAGGGCGGCGCTGGGCGTTGAG
>JBASJO010000420.1:0-11214 GCA_049655365.1 Rhodoferax sp.
CCCAGCAGCAGGGCGCTGCGCCCCTCGAAGTCGCGCAGGTTCACGTCGTTGCCCAGCGCCGCCCCTTTGACTTGCCCGCGGCTGTTCACCGCCAGCACAATTTCGGGTTCGGGGTTGTTCCAGTGGCTACCCGGATGGATGCCGACCTCGGCGCCCACCCCCACGGCGCTCATTGGCTGCGCTTTGGTAAAAATTTCGGCATCGGGACCAATGCCCACTTCCAGGTACTGCGACCAGGCCCCTTGCGCGAGCAGGGCCTCCTTGAGCTTGGCCGACTCACTGGAGCCGGGTTTGATGCTGCTCAGGTTGTCACCAATCACGGCCACCACGGCCTGGCGCACGCTGTCGGCCCGGCTGGCGTCGCCGCGCGCCTGTTCCTCGATGACACGCTCCAGCATCGATGAAATAAAAGTCACGCCACTGGCCTTGATGGCTTGCAGGTCGCAGGGCGCCAGAAACCAGGGCAGGGCCGGGTTTCGTTCGTCCTGCGACGAATTTTTCAGCACCGCCTCGGTGTCGCCCAGGCGGGTACCGGCGTGTTGGCGTACTGCAGCCGCGGGGTCGCCCTGTTCCAGCAAGTCCGACATCGTGACGGCAGCCGAACTCAGGTCATAAACCCCGTCGGGTTTGATGCACACCAACACCGGCCCGACATCGTTCATCCAGACACGACCCACCAGGGTGGCGCTGGCGGCGTCCAAGGGAAGACAAATTGCGCTTGACAAGAGATTCAACATAAACATTCCATTCTCAAAAAAACAGACATCATTTGCCCCAGCGGAGCACCATGGGGTTCAGGCGCCGGGCAACTTCGATCAGACCGGCACGCACCGCCGGATGCATGGCTGGCCAGGGGTGGCGCGGCGCCTCGCAGGCAATCACACCGCCGGCTTTCATCAGCGCCTTCGCGCTCAGGATACCGCCCTGACGGTTCTCGTAGTTGATCAGCGGCAGCCATTGCTGGTACAGGTCAATGGCGTTCTCGCGCCGGCCCGCAGCGTAGGCGTCCATGATCAGGCGAATGCCGTCGGGGTAGCCGCCGCCGGTCATGGCACCGGTAGCGCCAGCATCCAGGTCGGGCAGCAGGGTGATGGCTTCCTCGCCGTCCCACGGGCCCTCAATGGCATCGCCGCCCAGGCGAATGAGTTCACGCAACTTGGACGCCGCACCTGCCGTTTCGATCTTGAAATAGGCCACCTGCGCGATCTCCTTGGCCATGCGTGCCAAAAAAGCGGCCGACATGGGCGTGCCGGCGGCGGGGGCATCCTGGATCATGATGGGGATGTCGATGGCATCTGACACGCCGGCGTAGAACTCGTAAATCTTTTCCTCGGAGACCCGGAAGGTGGCGCCGTGGTAGGGCGGCATCACCATCACCATGGCGGCGCCCTGCTCTTGCGCGCGCCGACTGCGCTGGGCACAGACCTGCGTGCTGAAGTGGGTGGTGGTGACAATCACCGGCACCCGGTCGGCCACGTGCTCGAGCAGGGTGCGGGTCAGAACTTCGCGCTCGTCGTCCGACAGCAAAAACTGCTCGGAAAAATTGGCCAGAATGCACAGCCCGTTGGAGCCGGCGTCGATCATGAAATCGACGCAGCGTTTTTGACTGGCGAGGTCCAGTTCGCCGTTTTCATGGAAGGTGGTCGGAACGACCGGAAAAACGCCCTTGTATCGGGCTGGGGTGTTGCTTGTCATGGGGTTCTTTGTTGTTTGAAGGGTCGGGTCAGTGTGAATGCCTGGGCACCTCGGCGCCGCGGCAGCCTACCAGAAAATCAAAATCGCAGCCTTCGTCGGCCTGCAATACGCGGTCAATGTAGAGCTGCTGGTAACCGCTCTTGGGTGCCGCCGGCATCGCCGCCTGCTGCGCCTGGCGCACCGCAAAGCGCCGGGCGATCTCGGCGTCGCTCACTTCAAGCTCCAGCTTGCCGGCATAACTGTCCAGCGCGATCCAGTCGCCGTCCTGCACGATGGCCAGCGGCCCGCCGGCGGCCGCTTCAGGCGCCACATGCAGCACCACCGTGCCGTAGGCGGTGCCGCTCATGCGGGCGTCCGAGATGCGCACCATGTCGGTGATGCCCTGCGCCAGCAGCTTGGGCGGCAAGCCCATGTTGCCGACTTCGGCCATGCCGGGGTAGCCCTTGGGACCGCAGTTTTTCATCACCAGCACCGAATTGGCATCGACCACCAGGTCGGGGTCGCCGATGCGCGCCTTGTAGTGGTCAAAATCCTCAAACACCACGGCCTGGCCGCGGTGTTTCATCAGCGCCGGCGTGGCCGCCGAAGGTTTGAGCACGGCGCCGCGCGGCGCCAGATTGCCGCGCAACACACACAGGCTGCCGTCCTTGACCAGGGGATTGTCGAGCGGGCGAATGACCTCGGCGTTGTGGTTGGGTGCGTCCAGCACGTTGTCCCAGATCGACTTTCCGTTCACCGTCAGGGCATTCTTGTGGGGCAGCAAACCGCCCTCGCCCATTCGGCGCAGCACGGCCGGCAGGCCGCCCGCATAGTAAAAATCTTCCATCAGGAAACGCCCCGACGGCTGCAAGTCGACCAGCGTGGGTGTACCCCGGCCAATGGTCGTCCAGTCATCAAGTTCCAGCGGCACGCCGATGCGCCCGGCAATGGCCTTGAGGTGGATGGCAGCATTGGTCGAGCCGCCAATGGCGGCGTTGACGCGGATGGCGTTCTCAAAGGCTTCGCGTGTCAGGATTTTGGACAGTTTCAGGTCTTCCCAGACCATATCGACAATGCGCATGCCCGACATGTGCGCCAGCACATAGCGGCGCGCATCCACCGCCGGAATGGCGGCGTTGTGGGGCAGTGAGGTGCCCAGCGCCTCGGCCATGCAGGCCATGGTGGAGGCCGTGCCCATGGTGTTGCAGGTGCCGGCCGAGCGCGACATGCCAGCTTCGGCCGACATGAACTCGTTGAGCGAAATCTTGCCGGCCTTGACGGCTTCATGCAGCTGCCAGACCACGGTGCCGGAGCCGATGTCGCGGCCCTCGTGTTTGCCATTCAACATCGGGCCGCCGGTGACCACAATGGTGGGGATGTCGCAACTGGCCGCGCCCATCAGCAGCGCCGGCGTGGTCTTGTCGCAGCCCACCAGCAGCACCACGGCGTCCATCGGATTGCCGCGAATCGATTCTTCCACGTCCATGCTGGCCAGGTTGCGTGTCAGCATGGCGGTGGGGCGCAGATTGGACTCGCCGTTGGAAAACACCGGGAATTCGACCGGGAAACCCCCGGCTTCGGAAATGCCGCGTTTCACATGCTCGGCAATCTTGCGAAAGTGGGCGTTGCAGGGCGTCAGTTCGGACCAGGTGTTGCAAATACCGATGATCGGCTTGCCCTGGAATTCATGGTCAGGGATACCCTGGTTCTTCATCCAGCTGCGGTACATGAAACCGTTTTTATCGGCAGTACCAAACCACGCGGCGGAGCGCAGCGGTTTCTTGGTGATTGGAGACATGGGCTTTCTTTCAAGTCAGGATTGATGCATCACTGGCGGTATCGTAGGCGCTTGATGCATACATGACAAGTGAATATTTATGATTAATTGATATACTTTTTTATATCAATAAACCACGCTGGAGACCCGACCATGGAAGACAGCTCCGCCACACGGCGTCCCCACCACCAGCTCAAGACCCGCCAGATGGCCTTGCTGATGGCCATCGACGAAACGCGCAACCTGCACCAGGCCGCGCTGGCCACGCACATGAGCCAACCGGCCGCCTCCAAGATGCTCAAGGACATGGAGGAACTGTTTGGCGTGGCCTTGTTCGAACGGCTGCCGCGCGGCATGCGGCCCACGGTCTACGGCGACACCCTGGCGCGTCATGTCCGCATGGCGCTAGACAACCTGGCACAAGGCCAGAGCGCCATGGCCGCGCTGCAAGCCGGTTTGTCCGGACAGGTCAATGTGGGCGTGATCCTGACACCGTCGATGACGCTGGTGCCCCAGGCCATCGCCGCCACCAAGGCCGAGGCGCCGCAGTTGAGCATTGGCGTCGACGTGGGCACCAGCGATGTGCTGGTGGACGGGCTCAAGCGCGGTCGACTCGATTTTCTGATCGCCCGTATTCCGGCCAAGGAAGAAGACATGAGCCTGGTCTACGAAGACCTGTCGGAAGAAACAGAGTGTGCGGTGGTGCGCCTGGGCCACCCCCTGCTGGACCGCCCGGCACTCACACTACAGGACTTGGCCAGCCGTGCCTGGATCCTGTCGCCCCGTGGCAGTATCCTGCGCCACCAGTTCGACATGCTGTTTCGCCGCCATGGTCTGGCCCCACCGATCAACGTGGTTGAAACCACCGCCATGTCGGTGATCAAGGCGCTGCTGCAGCAGACCGATTTTTTGCACCTGATGCCGCTGGAAGTGGCGCGCTATTACGCGGCCTGCGGCGAGCTGGCGATTCTGCCGGTGGAGCTGGCCTGCAACATGGAGAGCTACGGCCTCATCCTGCGCGCCGATCAAGTGCTGACGCCTGGAGCCAGCCTGCTGCTCGGGGCGATTCGCCGGGTGGCCGCAAGCCTGTGAGCAGCGTCTTCGGGCAGCAAGCCGGCAGGGCTTCACCGATCCGCGACGAACGACATCGGCCTGCGCCTTGGCAAAGCCTGCGCGACGAAGGCTTATTGGACTCCGCCTTGGCTCGCCCCTTGAATTTGTCGCTCTACCAACAGCCAGATGTGGCTGCTTTGGCCGCAGCGTACGGTGTGGGCTTGGCCAAAAACCAGGCTTTTGTCGATGGCAATAAACGCGCTGTTTTTTTGGCCGTGGACTTGTTTCTTGCAATCAACGGCTACCGATTGCAGGCCACCCAACTTGATGCCACGCTGACCATGCTGTCAGTCACCTCTGGCGATATCGATGAAACGACTTTTGCCGAATGGATTCGCCAGCACAGCCAGTTGCGCTGATCGCTCAGACGTGGCGCGCCGCCAGCACATCGAGGTGGTTTGGCTTGATTCTGGACCCCATTCCGGCGCAGCCAAAGGCCTCGAAATCTGTCACGGGCGCAAGTGAGGGCGGGCCTTCATCCGGTCAAGGCTTCGATGCCGGGTAACAGACCCTGTGCGACATGCAGGTCATCGACCGTATCAATGTCGGTCACGCACCCGATATCGTCGGTATCCAACACCATCACGACAGACGCGCGAACAACGGACAGGGCGCCCCGGTCGCCTTTCAAGCCCAGCAGGTGGTGACGACAACCCGAAGAAAATCCGACGGGATGACCCCGCTGCCCCCGGTAAACCGGCACCACCACGTCCTGCCCTTTGAGCGCAGTCGCAATCGCGCGCAAGGTGTCACTTTGAATGAGTGGCAAATCTGCCGGCAGAATCAGCCAGCCAGCGGCTTGAGATGTTTTCTGCACCGCCGCTGCGATCGAGTCGCCCATACCGGGGTGGCCACCCTCTTCAAGATGCCATGGCAGGCCACTGCCGCGAACGGCCTCTAAGGTACGCTGTAGAACCGTCTTGCCCGCCAAATTCGCCTGCAATTTGTGGGTGATGCCACCCGATGCCGTAAAACGCTCCCCACGTCCTGAGGCCAGAATGATGACAGTGGGCAAACTCACAGCGTCACGCAGTCGTTCTCGGGGGCCGTCACCGTGAAAGCGGCGGCCTTGTTCTTCACCTGCACGATCTCGGCCACGATGGAGACCGCAATCTCGGCTGGCGTTTTTGCGCCCAGTGCCAGACCCACTGGACCATGAAGGCGACCCAGTTCCTCGCCGCTTAAATCGAAGTGTTCAGCCAGTCGCCGCTTGCGTGTTTCCTGGTTGCGCTTCGAGCCCAAAGCGCCGACATAAAAGGCATTGGACTGCAGCGCTTCCAGCAAAACCATGTCGTCGAGTTTGGGGTCATGCGTCAGGGCCACGATGGCCGTGTGGGCATCCGGCACCAGTTCGCGAACGACGTCATCGGGCATGCCCTCAATTCGCCGCGCCCCAGGCATGCCCGCCATCAGGTCAGCGGCATATTCCTCCCGCGGGTCGCATACCAGCACATCAAAATCGAGCATGACGGCGATCTGCGCCACCGCCTGCGACAACTGGCCGGCGCCAATCAGCAGCAGGCGCCACTTCGGGCCAAACACGGTGGTCAGCGTGCTGCCGTCAAACTGCATGGCATGGCCACGCACTGCAGGGGTGAGTTGTACCGCGCCGGTCGCCAAGGTCAGCGTGCGTGCCACCAGCTCGTGGGCTGCCGTGCGGGCCAGCAATTGTTCGACCCAGCTGGTGTCCAGCAGAGGCTCCTGCACCAACCGCAAGCTGCCGCCGCAGGGCAGGCCGAAGCGGGCGGCTTCTTCCTGACTGACACCGTAGGCCATCATGGCGGGCTTCTCCAACGCGAGAGCAACGCCGTCGGCTTGCCTGATACGCGCCTTGGTGCGGGCAATCAAATCGTCTTCGACGCAACCACCGGACACCGAGCCACTGACCACACCGTCGTCGCGCACGGCCAACAGGGACCCAGGTGGCCGTGGCGCGCTGCCCCAGGTCTGCACCACCGTCACCAGCGTGACGGCATGACCAGCACGGCGCCACGCCAGGGCATCCACAAGCACTCTGAGATCAAGACTTTCCATCCATCCACCTCAACACTTTCAAGTCACGCCGCCATGGCAATCGGGTCACGCGCCCTGCGCCAGCCAGGCTTCTGCCAACCGGACCCAGTAGGTTCCGCCCAGCGGAATCAACGCGTCGTTGAAATCGTAGCTGGGGTTGTGCAGCATGCAGGGGCCGCCGCCATGGCCGATCTCACGGTGGCTGCCTTCGCCATTGCCGATGAAGCAATAGGCCCCCGGCTTGGCTTGCAGCATGAAGGCAAAATCTTCGGCCCCCATGGTGGGTTCCTGCGTCAGCACCCGGGCCTCGCCCACGATGTCAATCATCACCTGGCGCGCCAGCGCGGCTTCGCGGAGCGAGTTGATGGTCGACGGGTACTTGCGCACGAATTCAAATTCACAGGTGACCTCAAATGCCGCGCAGGTGTATTCAGCCACCTGCTGCATGCGCCGTTCAATCAGATCGAGGACCTCCGGTGTGAAGGTGCGCACCGTGCCTTGCAGCTCACAACTATCCGGGATCACGTTTTTGGCTTCGCCGGCGTGGATCATGGTGACCGAGATGACGCCGGCGTCAATGGGCTTCTTGTTGCGGCTGATGATGGTCTGGAAGGCCTGCACCATCTGGCAGGCGACGGGGACCGGATCGAGCCCGTTGTGCGGCAAGGCCGCGTGCCCGCCTTTGCCACGGATGGTGATCTTGAACTCGTTACTGGAGGCCATCACCGGCCCCGGGCTCGCGGCAAAGCTGCCGACCGGCATGCCCGGCCAGTTGTGCATGCCGAACACCGCCTGCATCGGGAATTTGTCGAACAGGCCGTCGCGCAGCATCTCGCGCGCGCCGCCGCCACTTTCTTCGGCAGGCTGAAAAATAAGGTAAACCGTGCCGTCAAAATTGCGGTGCTGCGCCAGGTACTGAGACGCCGCCAGCAGCATGGCGACATGACCGTCATGGCCGCAGGCGTGCATTTTGCCGTCATGCTGGCTGGCATGCGCAAAGGTGTTGAACTCCTGGATGGGCAGCGCATCCATGTCGGCGCGCAAGCCGATGGCCCGCTGCGAGCTGCCATTTTTGACGATGCCGACCACGCCGGTGCCGCCCAGGCCGCGGTGCACCGGGATGCCCCACTCGGTCAGCTTCCGGGCCACCAGATCGGCGGTACGGATTTCCTCAAACCCCAACTCGGGGTGACCATGGATGTCGCGCCGGGTCGCGCCCAGGGCGGCCGCCTGGGCGGCGATGAATTCAATGACTTTCATGTTGTTTCCTGTTCAGCATTCAACGATATTGACCGCCAGCCCGCCGCGGGCGGTTTCCTTGTATTTGGTTTTCATGTCGGCACCGGTCTCGCGCATGGTTTTGATCACCTTGTCCAGGCTCACCACGTGCTGACCGTCGCCTTGCAGCGCCATGCGCGCCGCATTGAGCGCCTTGACCGCCCCCATGGCATTGCGCTCAATGCACGGCACCTGCACCAGACCGCCGACGGGGTCACAGGTCAGCCCCAGGTTGTGCTCCATGCCAATCTCGGCGGCGTTTTCGATTTGCCCGGGACTACCCCCCATCACCGCCGCCAATCCAGCCGCCGCCATGGAACAGGCCACCCCGACCTCGCCCTGGCAGCCGACCTCGGCGCCTGAAATCGAGGCATTGAGCTTGTAGAGAATGCCGATGGCCGCGGCGGTCATCAGGAATTCCATGACGCCCTCGTCGCTTGCGTTGGCGATGAATTTATCGTAGTAATGCAGCACCGCCGGAATGACCCCTGCTGCGCCATTGGTCGGTGCCGTGACCACACGCCCACCGGCGGCGTTCTCTTCGTTCACGGCGAAGGCATAGACGTTGACCCAGTCCAGCACCGACAGCGGGTCACTCAGCACCCGTTCCGCGCGGGCCCGCAGTTGCGCCGCCAGCACCGGGGCCCGGCGTTGCACCCGGAACGGACCCGGCAGCGTGCCCTCGTGCGTCAGGCCCCGCTGCACACACTCGCGCATGGTGCGCCAGAGCAACAGCAACTGGCTGCGAATTTCAGCGTCGCTGCGCCAGGTGCGCTCGTTCGCCCACATGACCTCGCTGATGGTCAAACCCTGGCGCTGGCACACGGCCAGCAGTTCGTCGCCCGAGGTGAAGGGATAAGGCACCTGCTGGTAGGCCATCAGAACCTGCTCATTGCGGGCGCCCACGGTGACGACAAAACCACCCCCCACGGACAGGTACCTGCTTTGACGCAGCAGGCGGCCTGCCACGTCAAAGGCGCTGAATTGCATGCCGTTGGGATGCTCGGCCAGCGCTTCGCGCCGGTACATCAGCAGATGCTCCTTCTCGCGAAACGTGATCGGCTGGCGCGCCAGCAAGACCAGCGTCTGCTGCGCGCGCACGGCTTTGATGAGCACAGGTATGACATCAACGTCAACCGTGTCCGGCGTCTGTCCCATCAGGCCGAGCATGATGCCGATGTCGGAGCCGTGCCCCTTGCCGGTCGCTCCCAGCGAGCCATAGAGCTCGGCCTTGACGTTGGCAGTCTGTTCGAGCAGACCCTCTTTCTCCAGGGACAGCGCGAACATGGCGGCCGCCCGCATCGGGCCGACCGTGTGCGAGCTGCTGGGGCCGATGCCCACCTTGAACAAATCAAAGACTGATATAGCCATGCGATCCCAACAGGAGGTGTAATACCGACGCTCAGGTCAAGCGTGCAACACAGTAACCGAGTGCGATGCCGAGACCACAGGCAAACACCACCAGCCAGGCCGGCACCGGCGCGCCCAGCGAACTGAATAATCTGGCAGGAGCGGCTGCGACCGGCATGATGGCGCCGGCCACCTGCGCGGCCGGGACGGCTGCCGGCGCCACCGCTTCTTTCACGCCCGTGCCGCCCAGCTGGCGGGCAAAGGCGGCGAAGAAATCGTCTGCATTTTTCTTCGCCACAGTCTGCACCAGACGGCTGCCGACACTGGCCAGCTTGCCACCGATCTCGGCGCTGGCCACGTACTTGAGCACGGTCTCGTTCTGCGCTTCGCTCAGCGCCACCTTCGCTGCCATTTTGGCAAAACCGGCCGCGCCACCCTGCCCCTGCCCCGTCAGCGTGTAGCCGTTGGGCGCATCGAGGTCGCTGAGCACCACATTGCCCCGGAACGTCGCCGAAATCGGTCCCACGGTGGCCACCACGGTCGCAAACAACTCGGTATCGGACAGTTTTTCAAGTTGCTTGCAGCCGACGATGCACGCCTGCAGCACCGCGGGATCGTTGAGCGCGTCCCAGACCTGTTGCTGCCGGGCAGGGATGCGGTACTCCCCGGAGAATTCCATCGCCATGTGTTATGCCTCGTAGTGTTTGAACAGCGCCTGGGTGCCGAGCCGGCCGTGGCCTTGCTGCGCCAGTTCCTCATACAGCCTGCGTGCCAGTGCCAGCGCCGGCAGGTCCAGCTGCATGCGCCCGGCCTCCGCCAGGGCAATGCCCAGGTCCTTGATGAAGTGTTCAATGTAGAAACCCGGCGCGAAGTCGCCGTTGATGATTTTCTGCCCCATCACGGTCAGCTGGAACCCCGACGCGGCGCCGCCACCGATGGACTTGAGCACGGTCGGCAGGTCCAGCCCGGCAGCCTTGCCGTAGGCCAGGCCCTCGCACACGCCCATGATGGTGGCGGCAATCACGATCTGGTTGCACATCTTGGTATGTTGTCCGGCACCGGGGCCGCCCTGCAGCACGATGTTGGGTCCCAGCAACTCAAGAATCGGCAGGGCGGCCTCGAACGCCACCTCCGCGCCGCCCACCATGATGGCAAGTTTGGCATCGCGCGCACCGATGTCGCCACCGGAAACCGGCGCGTCCAGCGCGCTGCACCCCCGCTCGGCAGCCGCTTTGGCGATGCGTTGCGCCAGCTCGGGGCTGGAGGTCGTCATGTCGATCAGCAATGCCCCCCGTGCCCGCGCCACAATGCCGTTGTCGCCGAGATAGACCTGCTCCACATCATGCGGATAACCCACGATGGTGATGATCACGTCGGCGTTGGCGGCCAGCTCGCCCGGGCTGTCGCACCAGACAGCGCCACGCGCCAGCAAGGCCTCAGCCTTGTCGCGCGAACGGTTGTAGACCCGCAGCGGATAACCCGCCTGCAGGATGTGTCCGGCCATGCTCTGGCCCATATTGCCCAACCCGATGAAGCCCACGCGGGGTTTGTTGTTGCTATCAGTCATGTGTCATGCCTTGTTAATGAAGTCGGTTTTATCGCGCAGCAGATCGCGCACATACATCGGGGTCAGCGGCTGCCGGTCGGCCACCACACCGAACGGTGCGAGCGCATCATTGACGGCATTGGTCAGCGCCCCGATGGCACCCATCACGCCGCCCTCGGCCATGCCCTTGATGCCAGCCGGCGTCGCCCGGTTCGGCGTGTGCATCGCGATGAGCTCGAAATGGGGCAACTCACAGGCCGTGGCCACCAGGTAATCGGCCAGGGTCCCCGAGAGGTTCTGTCCGGCGGCGTCGTACCGCACCTGCTCGAACAGGGACCCGGACAAGCCCATGGCAATCGCCCCGTGCTGCTGCCCTTCCACCACCACCGGGCTCAGCACTGTGCCGCAATCTTCCGCCACCACATAACGGGCAAAACGGATGGCCCCGGTGGCTACCTGCACC
>JBASJO010000421.1:0-3078 GCA_049655365.1 Rhodoferax sp.
GCTCCGGCCCGATTGCGGCCGCTACCTGTGCTCGCTCTTTGTCCAGAACCTGATGTGCTCCAGTTGGATGCTGGTCGGCATGACCGCCGGTGCTTTGTGGCTGTCGCGCTGGCAAGTTGCAGCTGGCATCAGCACCCTGCCGGGTATGCTGGGCGGCATGTTTGTCGGCATGACCTGGGGCATGGTCGTGAGTGTGGCTTTGTACCGGGGATTCTTCACGCTGCGCAACCGGGCGCACAATAAAAACAGGTGGCTTGATGGAAAGTCTTGATCTGAGAGTCCTGGGCGACGCCCTGGCCTGGCGCACGGCCGGTCATGCGGTCACGCTGGTGACCGTGGTGCAAACCTGGGGCAGTGCGCCACGGCCACCGGGGGCCCTGTTGGCGGTGCGAGACGACGGGATCGTGAGTGGCTCGGTTTCCGGTGGTTGCGTCGAAGACGATCTGATTGCCCGCACCAAGGCCGCGTTCAACGCCACGGGCGTGACGCCCGACCAGCTCCGGCCAAGCCTGATTGTCTATGGCGTCAGCAAGGAAGAGGCGACCCGTTTTGGCTTGCCCTGCGGCGGCACCTTGCGGCTGGTGCAGGAGCCCTTGCGCGACACCACCTGGATCGCACAATTGCTGGCGCGCACCGCGGCGCACCAGCTGGTGGCGCGCACCCTGACGCTGGCCACCGGCGCGGTGATGCTCGACGCTGCCGTGCGCGGCCAGACCTTGCAATTTGACGGCGCGACGCTGACGACAGTGTTTGGCCCCAAATGGCGTCTGCTCCTGATTGGTGCCGGTCAGTTGTCGCAAACCGTGGCACACATGGCGCTGATGCTTGATTTTGAAGTGCTGGTGTGCGATCCGCGCGAAGAATATGCCGCCACTCTGGTGGCCGGTGTGCATGGTATCCGGCGCCTTGAAGGCATGCCCGATGACGTGGTGCGCGAACTGGTGCCGGATGCCCACACCGCCATCGTGGCCCTAACGCACGACCCCAAGCTCGACGACATGGCCTTGATCGAGGCACTGCAATCCAGCGCCTTTTATGTCGGCGCCTTGGGCTCGCGGCGCAACCAGCAGGTGCGCAAGCAACGTCTGGCTGAGCATTTTGATTTACGCGAACACGAACTGGCCCGGCTGCACGGTCCGATCGGTCTGGCGCTGGGAGCCAAAACGCCGGCCGAGATTGCAGTCGCCATCGTGGCCGAGATCGTGCAGGTCAAAAACGAGGGGGCGAGCGGTCAAACCGCTAATTTGGCACCGACACATGAGCCCGGATGGAGTCGTCACCCTCCTCCGGGAACTTGACCGATATCCATGGCGACACGGCCCCGCGCCTGCACGATGTGGCCTTTACGCCAAGCTGCTCCTGAACACACAAAGCATCACACCCAGGCACACTCGCAGGTGAAATGCCGCAAAAATTGCGGCTGCTTGGTGATGCGCACACCCCGGATGCTGGCCGCTTTTTGCTTGACCTCGTCGATCACCTCGGCCGCGTAGTCAAAGTGGCTTTGCGTGTACATGCGCCGCGGGAAAGCCAGGCGCACCAGTTCCATGCTGTGAAACGTTTCCGTGCCGTCGGCCAGGCGCTTGCCGAACATGACCGAGCCAATTTCCACACCGCGAATGCCGCCTTCCAGGTACAGCGCGTTGCACAGCGCCCAGGCCGGGTAATGGGCCACCGGCATGTCGGGCAGCACGGTGCGCGCGTCGATGTAAACCGCATGGCCACCGGTGGGTTTGACAAAGCTCACACCGGCCGCCTCCAGGCGCTCGCCCAGATACTCGGCGGTGCGCAGGCGGTAGCGCAGGTAGTCTTCCTGCATGCCCTCCTCCAGGCCCACCGCCAGCGCTTCGAGGTCGCGCCCGGCCAGGCCGCCGTAGGTGGGAAAGCCCTCGGTCATGATCAGCACGTTGCGCACCGCGTCCATCCACTCCTCGCTGCGCAGCACGATGAAGCCGCCGATGTTGACCATGCCGTCCTTTTTGGCGCTCATGGTGGCGCCGTCGGCATAAGAAAACATCTCTTGCACGATGGATTTGATGGGTGTGTTCTCGTAGCCCGGCTCGCGCATCTTGATGAACATGGCGTTTTCTGAAAAACGGCAGACGTCCATGATGAAGGGCTTGCCATGCGCCTTGAGCAGCTTGGCGTAAGCGCGGATGTTGGCCATCGACACCGGCTGGCCGCCGCCGGTGTTGTTGGTCACAGTGATCATGCCAAACGGAATCTGGTCGGCCTGGTCCTTGAGCAAGGCCTCCACCCGCGCCAGGTCAATATTTCCCTTGAACGGATGGAGCGTGGCAGGCTGCAGGCCCTCCGGAATCACCAGGTCCAGCGCTTGCACGCCCAGGTATTCGAGGTTGGCGCGGGTGGTGTCGAAATGGCAATTGTTGGGCACCACATCACCCTTTTTGCACACTGCCGTGAACAGCACTTTTTCGGCGGCGCGGCCCTGGTGCGTGGGCACAAAGAACTGCATGCCGGTGATGTCCTGGATGACACGCTCCAGCCGGTAAAAGCTGCGCGCACCCGCATAACTTTCATCGCCTTCCATGATGGCGCCCCACTGGCGCGAGGACATGGCGCCGGTGCCGGAGTCGGTCAGCCAGTCGATCAGCACGTCTTCGGCGTGTAACTTGAAGACATTGAGCTTGGCGGCTTCCAGCAGATGCTCGCGCTCCGGCCGCGTGGTCATACGGATGGGTTCGACGCTCTTGATGCGAAACGGCTCGATCAGGGTTTTTGGCATGGTGTTTCCTTGCAGGATTTTTAAAGAATCTGAAGGTAGCACCGCTCAGAGGGGTGTGGTGTCGGTTATTTCCAACAAGCATGCATCGATTCATGACCAGACCCTGGCCATGCGACGGCCCTTATTCCACCCGCGTGATCGACACCGGCTTGAAGCCCAGGTCGGCCACCTTGCCCGTGCGCGCACGCGCCGCGCGGGCGTTGTTGAGGCTGCGGATTTCCAGCGTCTCTTCGCGCGCCTTGCCACCGCGGCCGATGCCCTCGATGCGCACGCTGCGGGTGTAGGCGGCCGCGCCGGCCAGCGAGTCCTTGGCCTCCAAATCCAGCAGCATC